>JBNJFO010000015.1:0-17285 GCA_051746905.1 Thermoplasmatota archaeon | reverse complement strand
GTTCGTACCGTAAGGCGTTCTGTTAAGTCAGATAACGAACGAGACCCTCGCCCCTAGTTGCTATCTATTCCACCAGGAATGGAGCACACTAGGGGGACCGCTGGTGCTAAACCAGAGGAAGGTGAGGTCTACGGTAGGTCAGTATGCCCCGAATCTCCTGGGCTACACGCGCGCTACAAAGGTCGGGACAATGGGTTTTCAACCTCGAAAGAGGGAGGTAATCCCGAAACCCGATCGTAGTTCGGATTGAGGGCTGTAATTCGCCCTCATGAACGCTGGATTCGGTAGTAATCGCGGGTCAACATCCCGCGGTGAATATGCCCCTGCTCCTTGCACACACCGCCCGTCAAACCATCCGAGTTGAGTCCGGATGAGGATATCCCAGCTGGGATATTCGAATTTGGGTTCGGCAAGGAGGGTTAAGTCGTAACAAGGTATCTGTAGGGGAACCTGCAGATGGATCACCTCCTACGAAATAAAATCTCCACGGTGGGTGAACAAACACCAAATTTCGTTGATCGTTTGGTTCTTTAATTTTTTTATTTTCCTAAAAAAAGTAGTTGATACTATGTCAGAGCTTAGAATCAGTTCCTTCTTCAGCCAACAATACCACCCGGCTGTCCTTCTTCTCTCTGATAAGATCTAAACCCAATATCTCAGATTCCCTTTTCCCGAATTCCCTGATATCTTCGTGGGATGGCATATTATCCAAGTTCATCCTTCTCCTGGAATCTCCAACGAAAACGTATCCCTTCGCCTCTACGAAATCCGGATCCGCTTTCTCTATCAGGTCAGTGTATTCTTTTTCCCAACCGATATTCCAGTCCTTCACCAGAGTATGCCTTACTACAGTCCTCGTATCAAGGGAGGGGAATAACTCCAATGTTTCCTGGACATTATCCCACAGTTGCTTAGAATTGGGAACGCACAATTTCTCGTAGACCTTCCTGTTGGGTGCAGCGAGTGTCACGTACAGCTGAGTCGGCATCGTAGATAGATTTTCCAAAGCCTCTGGCCTCGTCCCATTAGTTACCAGAAATGTCGTCATACCTCTTTTCTTGTACTCCTCGATCAGATCACCCAGGTATGGATACATGCTCGGTTCCCCGGCTAAGCTGATGGCTACCTGGTTCGGATCTCTAGCTTCTTTCCATAATTCGTCTGAACAGCGATCATCTCCCCGAAAACCGCTCACCAATTTCTTCTGTGCTTCTATACTCCGGCCCACGATCTTCTCGGGTTCGTCGAATTCCACATCCAAACGATTATCGTAATCTTGATATCTCCAGCAGAACAAACATTTCTGGTTGCAAACGTCCACGGCAGGCGACATCTGGAGACATCTGTGACACTCTATACCATAGAAATCTTCCTTGTAACAAGAACGACCAGAGATCAACTTCTCGCTGACCCAGTGACACAACTTCACCCCGCTCTCTTCCCCGGTCAGTATGTACCCGTGTTTTTTCAAGATATCTTTCTTGCTCTCCTTCATATCAAAACTCCAATAATGATTTCTGTGGTGATCTTTTTTCTTCTTTATCTTCCTTACTCTTCTTTTTCTCTTTAATTTTATCTTTAGTTTTATCTTTAGTTTTTTTCTTGATCCTTACCGTATCTTTTTCTTCTTCTTTATATAATCTCTGGACGGCTTTAGAATCTACATCTTTATCCAAGATGAAAGCCGTTTCGGAAGGTCTCAATTCCAACTCCTTTATCATATTGATCATGAATTCATCGTCCCTTTTGAACAGTTCCTTAAAATACGGCATGACATCCGACTGCACTCTATCTGTTGTGGTGTGGATATCCTCAGCTATCTTGATGCTGATCTTTTTCCTTTTAGACCTTTTACCCTTAGAATTTGTCATCTTCCTTATCCATGTAGGGAATGCATATTTCGTCCATCCTCTGTGTTGGTGTATCTTAGCACTGTTCACACCTGCGGTCATCATATCGTTAGCATAAGCCCATAATCTATAATACTGGCTGCTCACAACACGCCCTAAAAAGATATCCGCTTTCGTCAACCACTCGTACGCACTCGCTAGTTCTACGGGATCACTGTATTCCCTTGGTAGATTTTCATCGATCCAGGTCAACAGGTTCCTGGGTTCTTCGTTCAATTCTCTTATACTGTCCCTAGCTACAAGAGGATCCTGCCCCTGGAGTATACTCCTCAAGGTAGGAAATATCTCCGCCTCCCTGTTCCTGTAACCCAAAACGTCCAGATGTTCCCTTTTTATCTTATCTCTCCCCGTCCCCACGCTCTGGAGATCTCTTACCGCCGACCTGACATCCCCATCAGATCTTTCAGCTATAGATCTTAGAACACTCTGTTCATAAGATATCCCTTCACTTTTACATATCCTCTGCAGATGCTTGATCACATAGCTTTTTTTGACCGGTTTGAATTCTATCTTTTTCAACTTCTGGCTCAGCGCCTTGGACCTCCTTCTGAGATCGTAATAATCGTTGGCTATCAAAACCATCGGCTGCGCAGTTCTATCTATGGTCTTCCTTATCTCTCGGACCCCTCCTCTGTCCTCCTTTCCGAATATATTATCAGCTTCGTCTATTATCAATAAAGTCCGCTTACCCGATTTATAGGGTATGAACTCTCCATCTTCCGAGAAAGTATCGTCTACAGCACTCCTTCCCACCCTCTTCTTTATAGCTTCGCTGTTACGTTCATCGGAGGCGTTCATCTCGAGGTAACCCCACCCCATATAGTTAGCCAGCGAGATGGCAGACGAGGTCTTACCTATACCTGCTTTTCCGGCCAATATAACGGCCCTTTTCTGCGGTTTACCCGATCTCCACTGTTCAGCCCATTTCTTCAACTCGTTTATAGCGTCTTTATTGCCGACCACGTCGTCCAACTTCACAGGACGGTATCTTTCGGTCCAATCTCCAGTCTCAAGGTCTGCTGGCTCGAGTTTATCTCTGGGCATGACTATATGGCCATCGTAGGTACATTATTTTAAATTATTGTGTTCCCGTCAAGACCTCAATCTTTGATCGCACCTACAAGGGCCACTCCTATACCTAGACCCGTTACCCCGTAGAATACGTAGTCCAATGTGGTCTTAGATCTAAGTTCGCCTTCAAGGTGCCAGTATTCACCTAGTAGGAAAGTATCCAACTCAAAATTCCCGTAGACCTGGTCACCTTCGGAAAAGTCGATATCATCTTTTCCTGATACGGCCACAGTCAGATCGCCGTCCAATTCTAAGATTATCAACTTACCCAATCCCAAACTCTCCCAGGTCGAAGATAGGTCTTTATTTATATCTGTTATAGTCCCGTAGACCTTTACCTCGTCACCTTCGTCGTACGATTCATAGTTCCAATTATCGGAATCATCAGCGAGTTGTTTTGCATCTACTCCTGTCATCGGCCAGAAAGCTACCATCAAAAACAGTCCGACTAGCAGGATTACTACCCCTACTGATAGTAAATTCCTGTTCATATGTGAGTATGACATGGTGATTATTTATTATTTAGGTTGAGAAACCAGTATCACTCAGCGTATCTCATGACCTCTTTCAGTTCACCGAAACCGAGTTCCTTCATCTTCTCTTTCGTGGGGACACCGTTCTCGTTCCATCCACGTCTTTTGTAAACCGAGTCCATGAGTTTCTCATACTGGGCTTCCCTGTATTCACGCATCTTCTTCACTTTTTCCTCTGTAGAAAGTCCTTTTGGATCGATGCCGGCTTCCTCAACGAGCTGTTTATCGTAACGTTCCTGCCTGGACTCGTATTCCTCGACAGTCACAGGTCCCACTGACCTGTATGGTATCTGGTCGTATTCTCTCGTTCCGAATCCCAACCTCTTCGCGAACAATCTCTGGAAGTTATAGACCCTCTCGGAATCCCTGATCAGGTCATCTGGTCCTCTCTCCCGCCCTGTCACTGCAGAGAAGAACTTGGCGTACCACCTGACGTGCTTCATCACTTTAGCCGGTTCCTCTGTTTCCGGGTTATCTTCTGGCTGTATATCGTTCCATGGAAGCTTACAAAGACCGTTCAGGCCGAACCAGGTCCTCCACATCGGGAACCAGTGAAGAGCTTCGGCTTTCTTCTCGAAGGTCGGCATCAGGTTCTCGACCATGTCCAAGAATATCAACCACGCCTCGTCGTGCTGCGGTCCCTTCAAAGCGAGACCGTATCCGCCCTGCTGGGCCAGTGACTCCTTGGTAACGTATTCTGAGTACTCGAGACCTTTACATTCCATACCGATATCGTCCATCATGTCCATATCGGCATCGTACTTTTCAGCGAACTCTTTCTTCATCCTTTTTATCCCTTGTCCGACCAAGGCTCCGAATCCTTCTCCTTCTGCCATCTGGTGGACGATCTTGAGAGCCGCTTCTTTACTGCCGAATTCAAGTGTCACTCCGTCCATCACATCCTTCGGGATCAATCCCTTCTCGGCACATTCCATAACGAAGGCCGTTGATGTTCCTACGCTTATTGTATCTAGGCCGTATGTGTCACAGTAGAAATTCATCTCGATGATGTGGTCTGGATCGAAGATCCCGCAGTTGCTCCCGCAGCCTGCGATAGTCTCGTACTCCGGCCCGTCAACGAGAACTTTTTCTCCTTTATAAGGTCCCGTTTTCAGTTCGAAGTTCGTCACGCAGTGGGCGCATTGGACGGTGCATCCTCTAACGCAGCCGTCGTATCCCTCATCGAATTTCCTGCCGTAGACCTCCTCACCTATCTTATCTGCTTCTTCGTGGCTACCGTACTGGAAGTTCTTGGTCGGAAGCAGGTCGAACTCGTCCATGATCGGCACAAGATGAGCCGTTCCCACCTTGGCCATGTTGTGCTGTTTTTTATCCAACGTAGCGATCTCTCTCGCATGTTCTCTAGAGACCTCCTGAAGCCTCTCAGGGTAAGCTGGATCTACACCTCTTTTTTCGCCTCCTGATCGGACAACAACTGCTACGAGATTCTTGTCCTTGAAAACCGTACCTGTTCCCCCTCTACCCGCCTGTTTGTATCTTGTCATCTTTCTGCCTAGATCGTACCAGCTGAAGTTCAAACATCCGAACCTTGTATTTCTAGCCCCTTCTCCACTGGATATCACTGAAATATTTCTAGGATCTTCCTGCGTATAGAGTTCCGTCAGTTCCTTTGTGATCGCGTAAGCGTCATCCGGTAGATCTCCAGCCGGTCTCTCGAATCTTATCTTACCGTCTATCCCGTCGATGTATACTATGATGGGTTCTTCGGATTTCCCCTGGATCTCCAGTGCGTCGAATCCCGCGCCCTGCATGAGGGGTCCGAAATATCCTCCAACGTTAGAATCTATGATCGAATTAGTTGCCGGTGAAATAGCGGTGACGATACTGTTACCGCTTCCAGGGTAAACCGTGCTCTCGCCCAGGGGTCCGCAGGCTACACAGATTTCGTTCTCGGGATCATCCCACTTTGTATCGTCTTTAACACCGTTCCAGAGGAGCCAGAGGTCAAAACCTTTACCACCTGTGAAGAGTTCTTTCATCTCTTCGTTAACTTCTTTCTTCTCTATCTTTTTATCATCAACATTGACGTAAAGAGATTCTCCCGTGTAACCCCTTTCGATCTTATTTCCTTCATAATCAAATTCCTTTATGACCCGGTCTGAACTTTTTGACATATTTAACACGTCCTGATATCTACTCATTTGCATTCATTATTTATTTATTTTCCTTCCTATCTAACCAATCCCCTTTTTATTCAGGTTAAAAATTCGTAATGATCCTGCAGCGGTGATAACTCAAAGACGTATAATGTCTCGAAATCATACGTCCTCTCTTTTTGCTCGACGGTATCGTAATAACTCTCGATGGATCGGTAGATATCGACCATAGGACTCTTATCGGAGCAGCAGAAATACACTCTACCATCGGGGTAAACGTAATTCACAGCTTGTTCTAAGAATCGAAGTATAGTCTCGTCTCCTCTTTCTCCTCCATCCCACCTGTCATCTTTCTCAAGCCTTTCATCCTTAGGCAGATAAGGTGGGTTGAATATGATCACATCCCAAACACCCACCAGTTCAGAAAAAAGGTCGCTCTTCCTTACTTCCTCTAATCTCACATCGTTATAGAATGCGTTCTTCCTGGTCAGCTCTAATGCTTTTTCATCTTTATCCACGGCTGTGACTTCCCCACCTTCTAGGCCGCAGTAAACAGATATTATACCGCTTCCACAGCCTATCTCCAGAACATCTTCTCCCTCTTCGATATCTATCAGATCGATCATCAAGAATGTATCATCGTCAGGCGAATAAACTCCCTCTACTTCCTCTATATGCAGATCGCTACGATATTTCAAATCTCATTCCACCAGATCTTTCATCTCGTCTTCATACATCTTAAAATAGTCCAACACGGATGTCCATTCTCCCTTCTCCTTGCTCTCACGTGCTTCTTTTACTAGGTATATCAATTTAGAGGTATTCTGCCCGGATATCCGAGATTCCTTTATCTCTTCCATGCACTCGTCTATCCTACGATCAACAACTTCTGGGAGATCGTCCATGATCAAGTTCTCCGCCTTACTCGTCAATTCGTCTATTTCATCCAGTTTTCCCTCTTCGTATCTATCCCAAGCTTCCTCTATGAACTCGTAAGCCTCCTCGCATTCCATACCTATCTCTTTAACATCTTTGAGTAGTCTCTCTACAGAGGTGATCTTATCTTCCGCAACCGCTTTCGAACCCTTAGCCCGTTCCAGTTTATAGTCGGCTTTCGAGATCAGTTTGAAGACTTCTTTGTAATCGTAATCATCTTCCATCTCTTTGATATCTGAGATGTAACCTTTACCTTCATCAAGATCCTCCCCTTCCTCACACTTCTTTATCTTTTTCTCAAGGTCGGATATCCTTTTCTCTATCTCCTTATCGAAGGTCTTTCTTATCCATGTATTCCCCTCCTGTAATTCCTCATAAGCTCTCTGGTAGTTTTCCTCGTTGAAGTTCTTCATTATCTTGTTGATGATATCCCCACTCTTTTCGATATCGATATCGTTATCTCTACCCAGAATTATCATGGATTTTATATCCGCCAGGCCCTTGGTTATGTCTTCTTTGGTCACTTCCTGTTCAACCTCTGGTTTACCTTCTTCCTTCTCTGTTCCGTCACTCCGTTCGACCTCTTCGATCTGTTCTATCTCACTCTCTTCCTCCTTTCCCCCTTCATCGGCTCTCACCTCGTTTTCAGCTGCTTGCTTGATCTCTTCTACCAGTTTCAGGCCTTCTTCCATGAATTCGATAGCTTCTTCGTACTCTTCCTCCTTTTTTGCCTCTAGCCCCTTCTTTATCGTTTTCTTGACCCCGGTCTTATCCACATCCCACCCCTTGATGCTGTTGTATTCGTTCTTTATCTCGTTGTATGTTTTTTTCAGTTTCGCTTTGATATCTTCACTAGTTTCTTCGATTTCTTCCCCCGCTTCTTCAGGTTCGACTTGTTCTTCTCCTGCCCCCAATTCTGATCCTTCAGTTTCTTCCTTTTCCGCTGTCCCTACTTCTTCCTCCGCTTCCATATCTTCCTGCTCTAAGGCTTCCGGCTCTTCTTCTATCTCTGTTTCTCCACCTGAGATTTCTCCTGTACTTTCCTCATCCGTTCCATCGGTCCCATCTAGTATAGGGTCCAACTCTGCTGAGATATCAGATACATCTTGTTTTGCCTGTTCATACTTACCTTCATCAGCCAACTTTTTCGCCTTCTTCAGAGCTATCAAGTGGGTATCGATCTCCAATCCTTTCTTTTTCATCTCAGCAAGTTTGTCTTTACATCCTTTTATCTCTTCGAAAACGTCTAGAAGTTCATCGCATCTCTCTATAACTTTCTCCGCTTTCTCCAAGGCCTTATCGTAATCTTCTTCTTTCTTGGATTCGATCACTTCACGCATCAGGGGTTTGATGCTGCCCACTTTTATCTTGGTCTTCCTGGCATCAGCGATCTTATCCTTAGCTTGCTCGAATCTCTTTTCGAACTTTTCTTTATAGACCATATCACTTCCTTTTCCCCCTTCTAACAAACCCCCTCTTTCGATATCATCTAAGAGTCTCTCCGAGCGTGAAAAAGAGTTCTTAAAAAGTCCTTTATCGATAAGACCTCGTATATTATCTAGTTTATCTGAATACGGACTTTGCTCCACTTCAGCTTCAGCTAGTTTTTCTTCGATCTTTTCGATATTTTCCAATGACAATTTTAGTTCTTCACCCTGTTCCAGCACCTTTTCGGCCATGGAAACTGCTTTCCCCCTATCGTCCTTATTCCTTGCTTTCACCGCTATCCCCATCTGATCTTCGAGCTTAGATGTGTCCACGTTTCTCTGTTCCAGTTCAGTTATTATCCTCCTGGCTTTACTGATATTCTCTTCTACCTCTTTTACGTCTATATCGTGCTGCTTCGGTTCTTTACTTTGCTCCCCCTCCTTTTTCTCCTGCTTCAACATCTTTGAAGGTAATCCTTCGACATGAAAATCCACAGCTATCTTATATGCCCTAGCGGCCTCGTTCACTCTGCCCGTTTTCATAGCCATCCTAGCTTTCGCGTTCCAGATATGATCGTAGAGCGGGTCGAATTCGATGACCCTGTCATAAGAATCGAGAGCCGCTTTGAAAGCACCCAAACTCTCGTTTATCGCCCCTCTACCGAACCAGATATCTTCGTCACCCTCTCCTTCCAGTATCTCTTTATCATAAATTGCGAGCTGTTTCAGGGGTTCTTTGATGAAGACACCTCCCGGTAATATCACATCGCCGTCCATGGATAGGTCTGCATCACATTCGATACATCTTTCTTCGGAGATAGGGGTTATATAATCGCAAAATGGACAGAATACCTCTTCGTGGGGTGGGTCATCTTCCTCTGCTTCTTCAGAGTTCATTATCCTTTCAGTCAAATTCTCGCCGATCATCTCGATGATGCTGAAATCCTCGGCATCCGCATCTTGGATCGATCTTATTGTCTCTAAACCTTCTTTGATTAGAACACGACCTGATAGCTCTCCAATTTCAGAGAGCCTAAAAACATCATATATCCCATCCAAGGATTCATTTTTGATTTCTTCAGACATAAAATATCAACTTTACAAATATGTGCGTCTCTGGATATAGTACTAATTTATTGAAATATATAAACTTTAGTATGGGATAACAGATTTTAAACACGATTATTACCCTTTTGGGAAAAAGATAAAAAAGGCGGATCAGATTTTATTCTTAGGTGAAAGTGTATGTTATCTAAAGGTGAAAAACTCGTTTCCGCGATAGATGATCTAGTTTATGAGAAGACACAGGCACACGAATATCGAGTAGATCTGACAGTAGCCGAGATATACGAGATCAAAGGAAAAGGATCATTGGATTTCGGGGGAAGCGAATTCGAAGAGTCACGTCTGAAAAAGATAGAACCGAAAAAGCGTCACCCAGATGATGATTATGGCTGGTGGGAAATGAAAGGAGGCACTTATATCATCAAGTTCAACGAAACCCTGATAGAGGGGAAAGCACTGGTACAGCCTATCCCGAGGCTGTTGAAAACCGGCTCCACTATACCCACGTTCATCCACGAAGAAGGTGAAGAACTCCGAAGTCTACTGAAGGTGTGTGATGAAGGGGTGAATATAAAAGAGAACGCAAGGGTCGCGGGGATGTACAAGATCGATTGACATCCCTATCTTTCTCAGTTTCTTTTACCAAAAATAAAAATACCCTCAGGATATACCAGTGAACCGGAGCTTAAAAAATGAAGATGAAGAGATCTTGGCCTTTGGTTGTTATCTGCGTATTGATACTTGCCACCTTTTCCCCCGTAGTATCGTCATCACTCTACGGAACTCCGTGGGGAAGTTTTTCTAACGATCACAAGAATACCGGTGTAAGTTCTTTCGATACAAGCGGTGTTAACGGTTCTGTTGAGTGGAACTATTCAACGGAATATCATGCTCTTTCCCCAGTAGTCGGTCCAGAGGATAATATCTACTTCGTTTCGGTGAACACCTCAGCTATGGGCTATGTACCTGGAGCTGATGAACTTAGCAACGAATCATTCGGAATGTTATTGTCTCTTGATAGAACGGGAAACCTAAACTGGAAATTTTCGGTAAAGGGTGGATTCTATACTTCTCCTGCTGTAAACTCAGACGGAGTTATATATATCGGTTCAGAGGAAGGAGAATTCTATGCTTTGAACTCAGAGGGTGATGTGAAATGGAGCTACTCCACCGGAGAGCCGATCAGGACACCTCCCACCATCGGTCCACACGGAACGATATATTTCGGGACCCGTAAAACCAGTGGAAGTTCATTGCCAGGTTCTTTATATGCTTTATATTCAGACGGAACTCCAAAATGGGTCTATAGTATGGATCAAGGTGTAGCATCATCACCCGCCGTAGAAGACGATGGGAACGTTTTCATATCGACTCTAGATGGTAATATCACCGCAATCGATCCGAACGGCAATGAGAAGTGGAGTTATTTTACAGGCAACCAGCTTTGGTCAGCTCCCACCATCGATTCCAAAGGAAATATCTATGTGGGAACCATAAACGGTCTAGTTAAGTTAAGTAAGGATGGAGAATTGAAATGGCAGTTGGATAAAAAGTTGGATGATAAAGGAATACTTAGTTCTCCCTCTATAGGCAAGTCAGGAACGATATACATAACCGTCCTTAACAAGAATTTGACCGCTGTAACGCCTGAAGGCGATATCAAATGGAATTACAGTTTCGGTCATATAGGCAACACGCCTTCCATCGGAGCAGACGAAACCATCTACGTTGGGAGTTATGATAAAAACGTTTATTCTATCAGTTCTAAGGGAGAACTTAAGTGGACCTATGAAACTGGTGACGAAGTCAGCACTTCTCCGGCTATAGGTTCTGATGGGACTGTTTATGTAGGTTCTAACGACGGGAAACTTTATGCATTCGGTAGTGAGGAAGAACCGACGCCCAGCGATAGTAGCATAAACTTCTGGATAATCATCTTATCTATCTCGATGATCGCGGTCATAGCCATCGTTTATTTCATCTATAATAAACAGTGACAGTAAAATCAATCCCAGAACTTCTTGGTCCTGGCATACTGGATCTCGGCCTTCAGCAGAGCTCTCAGGAACTCCTCTTCTGTCCTGTAATTCATAGCTAATATTCGACCGGCTTTCTGATGCCCCACACCTCTAGCGGCCAGTGCCATAAGTGCTCGGTGTTTATACACTCTAGCAAGATCTGCTAGTTTGTAATATTCTTTAAACTGCTTTTTCTCACCGGCATCCATTTTCTCCGTGTCTTTATCGATGAGTTCTTCGTCCTGGTAGGGCCTCAAGGGAGCCATCATCACAGAGCCGCACATCGGGCAGGATGGTTTATCTACGTCCTTCACACGCTTACGCCGACGCGTACCGCACTTAAGACACTTAAGTATCACTTCTTCAGATTCCAACCTATCTTTCAGAGACATCAATATAGCTCTAGAAACCCTATCCGGACTCAGGAACTCCTGATGCTTCTCCAGACCAGCCTCCCCTATATGAGAGATGCCCAATTTCGATAGATCAACATCGATCTCACCGGTCTGGATCCGTGCCAACACTTCCCTTGTCCGCTCCATGTCCATATTGTCCCGCATGGTCTTCTCCACAGCTTCATCATAAAGCGGAGTCCCCTCGAAAGCATCTATGAGTCTATCTAAACTCAGCGAACGGTAATCCAGATCCTTCTTCACCGCTCCGAATTTCTTAGCGACGTGTAAAAATTTCCACCTGAAGAAAGACGAGTTACCCATGGCCTTCTTCAACAGCTCTTCAAGATGATCTGGATCAGTATCGTAAAATACCTCCGTCATCATCTCGGGTCTTATCCTCCTGGGAAGGTTCAGCATGATCCTGTAAGGGTCCGTATGTATAGCTACGCTTTCACCCAACCTGGCGGACAGGAGCGAAGCGATGAGTCTACCCAGGGTCTCGTTAACTTTACTTCCAAAGCACGCATTCACAACGGCGGTATCTTTACTCAACTCGATAACAACGCATCTATCTGTAGCCACGAGATACTTACCCTGCTTATCCAGGTAATCGGTGAATATCTTCCTTGTTCTCTTATCGACCGGATAATCACCCGAATTTATCTTATCTGGTTCACCTCTGAGCTCACCGACCTCCTGGGCGATCTCGAATGGGACTGGGATATCCTCTCCGGACCAATCCGGTATCTTACCCAGATCTCCCACAGGACTTGCCAGTATGTATTCTTCCTCGATATCCACGATACGCCAAGCCATCCCCTGCAGAGTGATAACCCCTCCGATCTCGACCTGGCTTGCTACAAAGCTCTCGTCAAGGGTCCCGATAACCGAGTTTGTGGCCATATTCTTCATCAAGAAAGTCTTCTCGTCGGGTATCATGGAGATGTTGTCATAGAAGTATTTCAGAGAAGCCCGCCTTTTACCGATCTTATCTCCTTCTTTCCAGACGGCTCTGATCTGGGCCAACTGCTCGATGACATCCAGATACTCTTCTTTCGTTAGGTCTCTGAAAGGGTAAGCTCTAGTAACCAGTTCATAGAAATCATCTATATCTGTCGTTCTGTCGGTATGCACCCTGGTGATCGTCTGATTCGCCAAGACACTGAGCGGTTTCTCCGGAATATCCGTCTTCTCGAGATCCCTCTTCACAGCCCTTCTAGATATAACCGCTGCTTCAGCTACATCGTCTGCGGTAGTTGTTATTATACGTCCTTTGGATATCTCTCCGATCTTGTGCCCCGCCCTACCGATCCTCTGGACCCCCCTCGTCACCTGCCGAGGAGACTGGTACTGGAGAACGAAATCCGTCTTCCCCAGGTCAATACCCAGTTCCATAGAAGATGTACACACGAGAGCCTTCAGGGTCCCGTTCTTGAACTCCTCTTCCACCTGGATCCTGGAATCCTTCGAAAGAGATCCGTGATGCACACCTATCGGAAACTCTTCGTCCCAAAGGTGAAAGCAAGCGGTCAGAGTCTCAGCAGCATCCCTGGTATTGACAAAAAATAGAGTAGAAAGATGAACATCTATCAATTCCCTGCATCTCCTTACAGAAGTGGCCTTCTGAACGTCGCATTTCATCTTCTCGGATAGGGATTCGTCCTTCTTCATCTTCTTTGGATATTCAACGGTAACATCCATATTCCCCATGCCTTCGACTTCTACGATGTTGCCTTCCCTACCTTCACCCACAAGAAAATTCAACACTCTTTCTGGACTGCCGACTGTTGCAGAAAGACCCACCCTCTGGAAATCCCTACCGGTAAGTTCAACCAATCTCTCTAAAGCAAGCATCAACTGAGAACCTCTTTCATCGACAGCCAGTTCGTTCAACTCGTCGATAACGACATACTCGACGTTCTTCAATCCTTCCCGGAGCTTCCGACCGGTGAACATGATCTGCAGTGTCTCTGGAGTTGTTATCAGAAAATCAGGTGGGTTATCCGACTGCTTCCTCCGCTCTTTCCTGGAAGTGTCGCCGTGCCTGACACCTACCCGAAGATCCAACCTATCCGAGAACTCTTCCATCCTCCTTATCATGTCCCTATTCAGGGCTTTGAGAGGTGTGACGTAGATGACTTTGAATCCTTTTCCATCACCCCTTAAAACATTGTTCAAAATAGGTAGAACGGCCGCCTCTGTTTTACCGATACCCGTCGGAGCTATGACGAGCGTGTTCTCACCATCCAATATTGGAGGGATAGCGGCTTCCTGCGGCTTGGTCTCCTCCTCGATCTCGAGCTCTGAGAGAACTGCAAGTATGTCTTGGGATAAAAGTTCAAAAGCCCCCATTATGATCTACCTTTATTTCATATCATATCTCTACAACAAACATCTACTGAGGAGTCGGTTGGTTTTCTCTAGCCGGTATCGGTATACTCTTTATCTCCAATAACTTAGCTAGTTTGTCCAATAATTTTTCCTTCTTGGTCTCACCGACCAGTGCGTTCTCCAGCACCTGACCGAGATTCTCGACAGGTATTATCTCTATCTTACCTTCGTACCTATCTTCCAGAACAACATCTTTCAGGTTGGATTTAGGTATGATCACCCTTTCCATACCGCTCTCGGCTGCAGCTTCTATCTTAGAAGTAACTGCACCCACCGGTAACACCTGTCCTCTCACGCTGAGTGACCCTGTCATAGCTGTTTTCTGATCTATCGGTATGCCTTCCAGCGCGGATATAACCGCAGTCGCGACAGATATAGATGCGGAATCACCTTCTACACCTTCTTGAGTACCTATGAACTGTATGTGAACGTCGTACTTGGAGATATCTTCCCCTGTGTACTTCTTTATAAGAGCGGACACATTCTGGACGGCTTCTTTAGCTATCTCGCCCAATTTACCGGTCGCCACGACTTTGCCTTCTTCTTTAGAGTGAGCCGGGGTGACTTCTGAAGCTATCGGTAAAACTATACCCGAGTACTCCGATAGCCCAGCATGGTCTCCACCCATAGCTGCTAACCCGTTCACAACACCGATGGTCTCTCCCTTGTTCTGGTATGTGCTGTACTCTTTCCTCTTCTTGATATATCTGTCAGCTACTTGTTGTTCCAGTGACTTAGCTACCTTTTTAGCCTGGACCACATCGTCTGCAGTAACGAGCTGATGGTTTTCTTCAACAGCTAGGTCACCAGCTACCCTGACTAAGCCACCAAGCTCTCTCAATCTTAACGTCAATTCTCCTCTCTTGTTCGCTCTTCTTTGAGCTTCCCGGATGACCTCTGCGATAGCAGTTTTAGAGAAGTGAGGTATCTTTTTATCGTCTTTTTTTATCTCCTGAGCTATGAACCGTATAAGTTTCATCCTGTTCCTATTGGTGTCATCCATAGTATCGTTGACATAGACTTCGTACCCATAGCCTCTTATCCTCGATCTTAGGGCTGGGTGCATACCACCGTGTACTCTACCCTGCTCGTCACGTGCACCGTAAATAGAATCTAAGTTGCCGGCGGCAACAAGGATAAAGTCTGTCGGGACCGGTTCTGACTTGACCATAGCCCCGCTGCTCCTCTCACTCTGACCAGTTATGGAGAACTTTCTCTCCTGCATGGCTGTTAACAAACTCTGCTGGGAGGACATCTTGAGCATGTTGATCTCATCGATGAAAAGGACTCCCTTGTGAGCTTCGTGTATCGCTCCCATCTCCACTCGGTGATGTGCTGGAGTCTCAAGACCACCACTCTGGAAAGGATCGTGCTTGACGTCACCTAAAAGAGCACCGGCCTGTGCTCCTGTAGCATCTATGAAAGGCGGCTTATCTCCATGATCATGAGATGTTAATAATTTAGGTATGTTAGAATCTTCATCGCCACCCATACCCCTTGGATTAGCTCTCATCGCTATAAGCAGCATGGCTGCTGCAAGTATCGAAAAGAATACGATCATGTATTCGCCGGTGAATATTGAAAGCATTATCCCGGCGCCTACGATCAATGCCAAGATGATCATCATGCCCTGGCTTCTCTGCTGAGCTTTTTTCATGGCCTGTTTTCTGTGGCTGTCCACTATGTCTTTACCCTTTCCAGATGGAACTGTGCGTACTTTCGGATTGTTTTCATCTTTTTCATTCGGAAAGCACAATATATCTTCCATCTCTTCACTTGAAAGGTAATCGGTCATAGACTGGGCCAACATAGATTTACCGGTCCCTGGCGGACCTATGAGCATGACATGTCTGCGCTGTTTTGCAGCTTTCTTGACGACGCTGACACCTTCATCCTGCCCTATCACTTGGTCTGCCAGCATATCAGGTACTTCGACATCTTTAGTGGTGTTGACACCTACTTTTTTTATCCACTCTTTTATCGGTGGAAGATCGTTTTCCTCTTTTCCCTGGGTAGAGTTACTATCATCTGTTTCTTTAGGCATTGAAAGGCACCATTAGGATAAAAATATTTGTTGGCCTTCTAAATAAACTTTTGGTATGTAATACTCATTCAAAAAATGATTCCAGAACTTCTAAGATATCATCTACCTTTTCATAACTCTCCACGCCTTCTATATCCCATGTCCCCAGTCCCAATATCCGCTTACTATATTCGAGACCTAAGGCTATCTCGGACAGTGTGCCATAGTGACCATCTATCGCAACGACGATGTCTCCATTGAGCACGACAAGACTGTTCCTAACCATCCCTAAACCGGTTACTATAGCGTGGTCGAGATGATCGTTCCCCTCGCTTCTGTCCGCTGAAGGAAGTATACCGATAGTCCTTCCACCCTTCTTTTTCGCTCCTTTACATACAGCTTCCATCACCCCTCCTTTTCCACCACAGACCATAACAGCCCCCAATTCTGCGATGCCTTCACCTATCTTCTCGGCTCTCATGCAGTCTTCATCCGTACAACTGTTCACGTCTCCTCCTATAACTGATACGTACATATCTATGAAAATAGGATAAAACAACATTATTCTTTCGGTGTTTCGTTCACAGGGATCTTAGTAGCTGTAGGGTCGGTCAATATCTCTCTGAAAATGTAGAGCAGCACTAGTGCAGCTCCGATCGAGCAGATCATCGCGAACGCCAGTGCTAAACCATCGGGATAAGAACCTAGATCTCTCATACCCCTAGCACCTAAAAGAAGAAAAGATAAGCCCCAATAACCCCACAAAAATCTTCTTTCTCTAACCGCGTAATAAACCAGAGGTGGGAATATCATAAGGTAATACTCCCAGTGGACCTTCGGATAGATGATCAAAAACAGAGCCAGAGAACAGGTATAGAACTGCAGAAGATCGATCTTCTTTCTATATGCGTATATCAAAAGCACAATTTCAGCCGCAGCTAAAATACCCAGAACGATAGTAGCTGGAAAAGCCGTCTTGGATATCAGCGAGGTTTCAGCAAGATAAGCCCATATCGACACACCACCAACGGTGCTCTTGGAAGCCCCGCCCCCGTAGAAACCTACGAACCAGAGCGTTTTCTCCCCCCACATCTGAACGAAGAGGGCGAGAAGTGCTAGACCTGTGGCTATGGATATGGCCATGTGGATAACCCGTTTTTTCAGATCGATATCCCACAGGAACAATTGAGCGGGTATCAAGAACCCGGACCATATCTTCGTTATAAATCCAAGACCGATGGTCAGGGAGGCCAGTTTCTCCCTTTCGTGGTATATAAAATACAGCGATACCAAAATCGTAAAAACTATGATACCTTCGTCCTGAAAAGTGGAATAGATCGTGACAGGATTCGCTAAAAACAGGAGTGAACCCAGTACAGCCTTACCCTCTCCGAAGCCC
>JBNJFO010000014.1:0-17389 GCA_051746905.1 Thermoplasmatota archaeon | reverse complement strand
TATGGTCGGTCTTTCAGCAGTTTATAAGAACTGGAGTCTTATCTATTGGCTGGAAGAAGATTGGAGTGGAGCTATAGACTATATCAATAAAGCACTCGATACGCTTGAAAATCTTGACATACCTTTCACAAAAGCTGAGTGTAGGTATCAACTAGCAAGGATCTACGAAGAGAAAGGTGAGTCCGAGAAGGCCATCAAATACTTCACGATAGCTCAAGATTCGTTCCGGAAGATGGAAGCTACTCAGTTCTTAAGAAAGATAGAGGAGAAATTGAGTGAACTGGAGGATACTGACAAAACTGACGATGAGAGCAGTGACGATAAGGATGAAGATGACTACAAAGAGAACGAAGATGAGAATGTCGAGTTTGATTCATCTAATACAGATGAAAAAGAGATAGAATAAGAAAAATAAATGGGTTTTTAAAAGAGTGAACTACTCAGGAAAGCCTGACGTCTTTCCAGATACTTATCGAAGCAAGCTAGTTAGGTTTACAGGTATATCTAAGGATATATCCAACTTTCATCTACTCTTTTATAATCTTGATAATCCTCTTCATCGAAGAAAATCCCCAATTCCCGCTCAGCACTGCTATCTGAATCTGCAGCGTGGATTATGTTCCGGCTGACATCTATACCGAAATCCCCTCTGATCGTCCCGGGGTCGGCTTCTTTGGGATCAGTTTTTCCCACGATCTTCCTGACCATGGATACTACCGAATCTCCTTTTACAGCCATAGCTACGACCGGCCCTGATGTGATATAATCCAAGAGTGGTTCGTAAAAGTCCTTACCTTCGTGCTCAGCATAATGTTCTGCGGCGGTTTCACCGCTTATCTTCAACATCTTCAGAGCTATTATACGAAGTCCTTTTTCTTCAAATCTGCTTATAACTTCACCTACGAGGCCTCTCTGGACTCCGTCGGGTTTTACCATAACGAAAGTAGATTCCAAAGTCGATCACCTTATTCTATTCTTTCTTTTTCTTCTTTTTGATCTTCTTTTTGATCTTCTTTCTGGACTTCTTAGCTTCTTTCTTATGATAAGTCTTCAAAGCCTTCTCCTGAGCGTGTTTCTGCGTCCAGCGGGTCTCTCTTTCTTTTCTGCCCAGTTTGACCATGTTCTTTTCACATTTTCCGGAACAAAAGTCGAGTATCTGACCGTCGTTCTTGATCAGCATCTTACCCGTGCCAGGTTCTATCTTTTCCCCACAAAAAGAACATTCTTTCGCTTCTACCATGATATCACCTTACACCGATGCTCTTAGCTTCACGGGCGGTCTCTCGGAGCATCAAAATATCTCCTTTCTTGACTGGACCCATTACATTGCGTGTGATGATCCTTCCTTCATCCCTGCCTTCCAGAACTCTGACTTTGACCTGTGTAGCCTCACCGGTCATGCCGGTCCTTCCAACGAGTTCGACAACCTCAGCAGGTATACCTTCATATTCAGCCATTTAAGACTCCTCTTGATTTTTATAATACTTCCTTCAAATTCATTTTAGATCTGCTAAAGATTTCTGTAAATCTTCAACCATCTGTTCTCCTTTGCCCGGATCAGTTATAGCTACAGACGCTGTGTGTGTGTCCAAACCAGCGGCAGCACCTAATTCTTGTTTGGCGGGAACGTAAGCGTAAGATACATCCTTCTCTTCACAAAGTAAAGGTAGATGTGCAAGTATCTCTGGAGGGGTTACGTCTTCAGCCATAACAATCAATTTAGCTTCTCCTCTTTCGATAACCTTGGTCACTTCGTTCGTACCTTTTCTGACTTTCCCGGTATCCCTAGCGATCTCTACTGATTCGTACGCTTTATCAACTAGCTCATCGGGCATCTCGAAGTTTACATATATTTTGTTTGCCATTTTTACACCTCTTTCAGACATTACGTCTTCATTAATCATCGGTTTATGTTTGTACTAAAGTATACCCTCAACAAAGGGTGTGATATAAAAAGGTTTTCGAGGGTGTGAATACATACCCTGCAGTCATTCATGAGGTTTGATTATAACCTTGATAGACTCGTCTGCCTCAGCTACCAAACTAAACCCCTGCGGGGCCTCTTCCATGCCGAGTTGATGTGTGATCATCTTGTCCACATCGATAGACCCTAAATCTATCAGTCTTATAGCTTCGTTGATATCACCGTCGCCGGCTGCGTAAGAAGTTGTGATAGATATTTCGTCTTTCCACAGATCCCATACCGGTAAAGGAACATTTTCATCGGGTTTCAGAGGTGCGAAAAGCAGTATCTTACCGCCTCTTCCAACCGACTTAAAAGCCTGTTCCATAGCAGGTACGGCTCCTGCGCAGACTATAACCCTGTCAGCCAGCAAGCCGTCGTTGTCTCTTTTTACCTTTACCGGAGTCAATTCATCGGCCTTGAATACCTGGTCAGCTCCGAGTTCTTTAGCGGCATCGAGCCTGTAATCTTTCAGATCCGTAGCTAAAACCTTGGAAGCACCTTTAGCTTTGGCAAGTTGTATGTGCAGTAAACCAGAGATACCGCTCCCTATGACCAGAACGCTGTTATCTTTTTCAATCTCTGCAAAATTCTGACCTCTGACAACGCATGCTAAGGGTTCGATGAACACACCTTCTTCGTAACTCATCTCATCCGGAAGTATATAGACTCCCTTCTCAACATTGATCTCTGGCACCCGGATATATTCGGAGAATCCACCAGGGTAGAAGTTCGTGCTTCTGAGTGTATCGCAGACAGATGTGTGGCCGTTTTTACAGTACCTGCATTCTCCGCAAGGTACGTGGTGGGAAACGAATACTCGCTGTCCCTCTTCATAATCTTCCACTTCCTCACCGACCTCAACTATCTCACCGGCTATCTCGTGACCAAGAATCCGGGGTGCGCTCTTGATCCGATACCACTGCATGACGTCGCTGCCACAGATACCGCTGGCTATCACTTTGACCAAGATCTCTTTTGACGATATCTCAGGCTTATCCATCTCTTCAACACGAACATCGTCATTGCTGTAATAGGTCGCGACCTTCATGGAATTACCTGCGTTCAAAGAAACCATTCACTCGTTCTTCAGTTCTTCGAAGAGCTGTTCCGCTTCCTTCGGTGTAGCGTCCTCGTGGATGACCGATCTTAGAGCTCTTATCATGGCTACAGGGTGTTCGTGTTGCCAGACGTTCCTACCTAGATTCACTCCTGCAGCCCCCTTCGTTATACCATCGTGGACGAAATCGAAAACTTCTCTTTCCGTATCGACCTTTGGTCCACCTGCCATGACAACAGGAACAGGGCAGCCTTCCACTACCTTTTCAAAGTTTTCACACCAGTATGTTTTCACTACTCGTGCTCCTAGTTCGGCGGCGATCCTTGAAGCCAATGCAAGGTATCTTGCGTCTCTTTTTTCAAGTTCTTTACCAACCGCTGTGACCGCCATAACTGGGATGCCGAAGTCTTCGCACATATCGACCATGTCGGAAAGATTGAGCAAGGTCTGCTTTTCATATTTTGTTCCGACAAAGACAGATATCCCAACAGCGTCCACGTTCAATCGTAGTATCTCTTCGATGGATGTGGTGATACCTTCGTTCTCTAACTGGCCCGTTACTATACTCGGCCCTCCGGAAGCTCTCAAGATTATCGGTTTTGAGCTATCTGGAGGTATACAGTTTCTAAGGACACCTCTGGTTAAAAAGAGTGCGTCAGCGTATTCCATGAGTGGTTCTACTGTTTTTCCGGGTTGTTCTAATTTCCTAGTGGGTCCCAAAAAGTATCCGTGGTCTATAGGTAAAAACAAGCAGCGTCCATCTTTTTGTATCAAGTTTGACATCCTGTTCTTCATTCCCCAATCCATAATATCACATCATATCTATTTCTATTTTAATTACATTTTGTGAATTCCAGTAGCGTATTTATAGTTTATCACAGCTGTTTTTTTACATTTATTCATCGTATTTCTCGGTGTATCTGCATTCAGGGTATCCTTTGCAACCGTAGAATTTACCGTATTTACCTTCTCTTATAACCATCTCTTTCCCGCACTTTGGACACTTTTTAGTGAACTTTTCATCTTCCTTTTTTATCTGCTTCAACAAGGAGTGATCTTTGAAGGCGAATTCTGTAAATTGTTCAGCTGGGTTATCATTTTCTGAAGGCAGCATCTCGATATCCACATCGATGGCTTTTTCATCAGACAATTTTTCGATCATCGATTTTACTTCATCGTACAATCCTTGTAATCGTTCGGAATTTACGCCCCACTCTCCTTTCACCTGATTTACTACCAATTCAGAACCGGTCTTGATGGTGAGGTGTTCTATATCAACTATGTTCTTTTCAATCCATCTCAGCCCAAGGATCAAAGATCTATATTCTGCTAGGTAATTAGAAGACTTCCCTTCGATGTCCAATAAACCATAACTTTTCTTTAAGATCGACTCACCCTGTTTCACCACAAAACCATAAGCGGTCAACTGCGGGTCTTTACCTCTTACAGCACCTTTACAATAAACCTGTATCGACTTGCTTTTCATGTTCTTTCCCATGGTCATGTTCCGAAGGAGGAGATTTATTTTAAGATTATCGTCTGATCCCTTTAACATGATCCCTTTAACAAAATGTTTATACTTTGTTTATAACTGTTTTTTCATAGGAAGAAAAAACCAGGCGATCCCATGACATTTCATTATATAGAATTCAAGACCTACTGCCACGCTACTGAAGATATCGAAAAGGTAAAAGATATACTCTATGAGTTAGCCGGGGAAGATATCGAGATAGAAATTTCAGAAGCTGAAGGATACTACGGAAATCCCATAGAGATACTAGAGACCACGATATCTAGAAATAGGGATATGGATGAATTTTTTAAGAAGATCACGGAGGACATCGTACAAGATCTTTTGGACACGGTAGAAAGAAGGGTCGATGAAAGATGTAACTTTTTCTTTCGACTGGATAAAGAGGCAAGATTAGATGACGGGTTGGTCTTATCCGATGGGGAAAATACAGTTAAAGTAAGAGCTAGGGTCGAGAGTTACCCTGCGAAAAGGTCCTCCGCCATAGAGATACTTAAAAAATACCTGAAAGGATTAATCAAAGAATGAAATATTTATATAATCGGTGCCCAATGTCGAGCTGTTTATGAAAATAGGAGTTATCGGGGTAGGGTCCATGGGTCAGAACCATGCTAGGGTTCTTTCAAGGATGGGGATTCTGGCAGCGGTCATGGACACTGAAGAAGGTAATGCAAAAGAGATCGGTGAACGATTCGACGTCCCTTTTTACTCCGATATCGATAGTTTATTAGAACTAGACCTTGACGGAGTCACCATCGCTACACCCGCTCACACTCACAAGAAAGTATGTGATATAGCCATCGAAAACGGACTTAACGTGTTGATAGAGAAACCAATATCTCTGAACATCAGTGAAGCTGAAGAGATGGTCAAATATGCCGAAGACCAAGGTGTCGTTTTTTCTGTCGGTATGATCGAGAGACACAACCCCGTGGTATCATCTACGAAGAAATTTTTGAAGGAAGGGAATGTGGGAGATATCATCACTATTAGTTCTAGAAGGGTGAGTTCGTTCCCCACTAGAGTATCCGATATGGGTGTGATAATGGACCTGGCTATACATGATATAGATGTCATGAGATATCTTTTAGAGGATGATATCGTTTCTGTTTACTCTCTGGGTGGAGTCAGTGGAGGGAACTCAGGTTACGAAGACCACGCGAATATCATGCTCAATTTTTCAAACGGCGTCAACGGGGTGGTAGAAGTGAACTGGCTCACGCCTCATAAAGTCAGGACTCTTTCCATCACATGTTCGAATGATTATGTGGAGATGGATTACATAGACCAGTCTCTGGTGGTCACTTCTTCTGAGCTGATGGATTTCGATACGAGTAATCTGTTCGATATACCTCTTGAAAATAATATACGTCGCTTCTCTGTTAAAAGGAAAGAACCCCTGAAAAAAGAGATGGAAGATTTTGTAGAAGCTATAAAGGGGGAACACGAACCTCTTGTTAGAGGTAGAGACGCGCTGAAAAGCATGTATGTTACCCATGCAGCTATAGAATCCCTGAAGAAAGGAAAAGAGATCGAGTTGTGAGAATGATGGTCAGAGAGATGGGGCCGGTGATCAAAAAAGATAGTACATATATCGATGAAGATGTGCTTTTAGGTCACCCTGGGAAAGATAATAAGATCTGTTTGAAGGATGGAGATTTTACAGATCTAGAAAAAGTCGTTATCGGTGGGGGAGTGATGATACGATCCGGGTCCATAATATATGAGGGGGTGGAATTGGCTAGGGGCGTAGAAACCGGCCATCATGTTCTGATAAGGGAATATTCGCGTATCGGTGAAAATTCATTGGTAGGTTCTGGAACGATAATCGAGGATAACTGTGAGGTGGGAGATGATGTTTCGATCCAGAGCGATGTTTACTTGGCTTCTGGAACTGTCATAGGGGATGGAGTTTTCTTAGGTCCCAAAGTCTGTATCATCAACGATAAATACATAGATTCCAACATCGAACCCGCACGGGTGAAGGAAGGGGCAAAAGTCGGTGCAGGTACGATAATCATGGCGGGTGTTGAGGTTGGTAAGGATGCTGTGATAGGAGCCGGTTCAGTCGTTACAAAGGATGTTCCTGAAGGGGCGAAGGTGTACGGTAATCCTGCAGAGATGAGATAATAATTATCAAAAACCTAAAGGGGACAACCGATACTTTATAAAGGTTACTCAGAAACATTTATTTTTGTCTTCGTCTATTACCTTCCCCGAGGATAAATATGCCCGATGTACAGGAACTACTGGCGGAAGGACAAAGACTGATGAACGAATTCGATTATGAAGGAGCTTATGATAAGTTCTCTAAAGCTTTGAAAAAAGAGGATGTCCCAGAAGCTTATTTTGGTCGAGCAGAATCCGCGGCTTTAGGGATGCCCGAGAAAGATTCAGATGATATCGTAGAGGACTACGAAAAAGCCATCGAAATGGATGATAACCCATTCTATCATCAAGCGGTTGCTGCATTCTGTATCGATGTTGGTAAATTCGATAAAGCGGAAGAGCATTACAGAAGGGCTGCCGAGTTGGATCCAGATAACGAGCACAATTATCTATCCGAGCTGGCTGTTGGTTACAGGTTCAAAGCACCGGTTATGATGGAGAAGTTCCTAGATCAAGGTGGAGAAGAGATAATCCTAAGAAAATCGCTGAACTACATGTTGGAAGCTATGGATATCGATAGAGAGAAGGCCTTAGAATTGCTCAAGTAGATCAAGTAAAAAACCCATTCATAAATTACTATCTTTTTTACCTTTTTTATCTTTTTTATCTTTTCATCATTTCGGACTTTATCAACCGTTTTCCAGTTTCGCAAACTTTATATTAAACTGCCATTAATTGACTTCTTGAATACGATGTTCTGTGAAGAATGCAACTCGCTGATGAAAAAGGAAGAAGATGAATGGGTTTGTAAGAAATGCGGTTTCTCAAAGAAGATCAAGAAAGATGATCATGAGATAATCACTTCGGAGAAACAAGAAAAGGAAAAGGTGATCATCGAAGAAGAGATGTCAACCCTACCAAAAACCAAAGCCAGGTGTCCCGAATGCGGTAACAACGAAGCATACTGGCGTCTAGAACAGACGAGAGCCGCTGACGAACCGGAAACTAGAATATATCGATGCACTGAATGCAACCATACATGGAGAGAATATTGAATAGAAAATAGTTATTTACAACAAACTGATTGAAGGTTATAATATGTTCGAGATAGGAAGGATCAGATTCAGACCGTTGAGGAAGGAAGATCTATCGTTCCTCGAGAAATGGGAGAATTCAAACCAGGTGACACTTTATGCAAGATGTGACCCTCTCGTATTCAAGAGTTCGGAGGATATAGAGAAGGATTATGAAGAATACCTGAAGAATGAAGATAAACATAGATTCATGATAGAACTGTGTGAAGATGAGAAAACGATAGGCATAGCCACCTACGAAGACCATTCTAACACCGTCAGAAACGCAGATGTTGGGACATACGTTGGAAATCAAGAATTCTGGAATACGGGGATCGGAAAAGAGATAACACTAGGATTATGTGAGATGCTTTTTTTCCATAAAAATTTCGACAGGATCAGCGCTTGGAGCAGTTCCATCAATAAGAGGGCACACAAGGTCCTAAAAAAGTTGAATTTCAAGAGGATGGGTAAAGCCAGGAAGAGTGGTTATCTCTTTGGAAAAAGGATAGACTGGTATATGTTCGATATTCTAAGAGAAGAGTATATGGTGGATAGAGAGGAACTTCTAAATTCGATTTTGGAAGATAAAGACGAATATATAAAAGATTACTGTATGCTGAAAGTACCTAAAAAATTGGAGAAGGAATGAAGCCTTGAACCGCGTGATGAATCAGAGATCAGATAAGTGATATTTATGTCGGAACTCCCTTCGTTAACATATCGTGAAAAAGTCCTACTCTACCTTAAAGATTACATCGATCTATTTCCAGAGGAACCTCTGCCAGTAGATATAACCCAGAAGGGCATATCCGAGGGTGTAGATATGTCTAGAACTCACGTTTCCAGGGTGGTTCAGGGGCTCATAGAAGAGGGATTCGTCAAAGAGAAAAGGACCAGTATCAAAGGGAAGAACCGGAAATTGAAAACATATTTTTTGACCCAAGAAGGGCTTGAGAAGTCAAAAGCTCTGTATAGAGAACTCGGAGAACTAAGTGCCCATATCATCAAAGATGGGGTGGAGAAGGAGATACTTCTATCGGAAATAGAAAACGAAACAGGAGGAAAAATAGGACTACTCGATATATTCACGGATACAGACATCGACAGAAAAGATGACATCATAGATATCGATGATATTCAGCCTATAACTCCAGTAATTCACCTGGACAGTAAACCTTCTGTTTCCACGCTGCACGGAAGAGAAGATCCTATCCAAAAGCTGAAAGATTGGCTGAACGGGGAAGAACCCTTCGCTGTATTGAGGGGACGGAAGGGGATAGGAACCACGAGTGTCGTATCGAAATTCATCGATGAGATCGAGGAAAGGCACATACTCTGGTTGAATATAACTAAAAAGAACTACAAAAAGATGAAAAAAGAGATAATATCCTTCCTTTCGGATCTAGAAGAGCGGAGTATTAAGGAGGACGTAGATGAAAAAGATATCGTAAATAGGATGAACCGGGAGAAGATTCTGGTAGTATTTGATGACTATTACAGGGTAGACGACCATGTTGTAGATTTTCTCTCATTGATAGTCGGTGAATATAAAGAAACGAGCAAAGCCAAATATATAGTAACAGCAAGAGGGGGTATCCCGGTATACGAGAGGTTCTATCATCTAGACGACGTGGAGGAGGGGAAAGTTGAAGAATTTGAATTGGGGGCCGTGGGCAAAGAAGATGCCCTGAAGATATTAGGTGCTGATATAGAGAAAGGTGCGTTGAAAAGGATAATGCAGTTGACCAATGGGTCACCTTTTATATTGAAATTATTGGCCGAAGAAAAGAAGGAGAAGATAATAGAGATCAGTCCTCTGAGCAGGAGCCAGGTTTCACTGCTCATGTTTTTGAAGGATCAGAGAAGATAGTGATCGATGAGATTTGAGGTTTCATAAAATAATGGGCGTTAAATTTATACGTCTGTTTTACTTTCATCTTACAATATGACGAGCATCATAGAACCAGCGACTTTATTCGTGATCTTTTTGGGACTTTCATTCGTATCTGTAGGCATATTGATCTCTATCCTTTTCCATACCCCAACTGTTTTCAGCATCGGCATGATCATCGTTGGGATCTTCTTGATGTTCATACCATTTACCAGGGAAAGATACCAGTAGAAGACGGGTCATCGATAATATTGATCTCTTCGATCCTTTCTTTAAGATAGTAATATTTTTATCCCATGAACGTATCCTCACGCCTGAGAATCATGTATGTGGTATTAGAAGTAGAAAAAGATAAGACTGACGTGATCCCCGATATAATCGCTGACGACCTGATAAGCAGACAAACTACCAGTGTCAGAGACGGTGCGAGCTTAGGCATGAAAGAGGATTACACTTATGTAATGATCGAAGGCAGTGAAGAAGCTATAGAGAAAGGAAAAGAACTTTTCTCCGAAGAAGATGTTGAGGAAGCTGAAGATCCTGAAGAAGTTTACGAAGCTATAAAAAAGGAAGACGAGAAAGCAGCTGAAGGTATGGGTACTGTCTTCGGTTAAAAAACCCATTTTTACTTCATTTCTTCTTATTTTCTTCTTATTTTCTTTTTCTAAGGGTTTATCTTCCCGCGAGTATAGTCACCTTCGTTCTCTCTCCCAGTTCGTGGTCTTTTCTCAGCCCCCACAATACATTGGCATGAGGTGATTTTCTGTTGATAACTTCTAGAGCATCTTGAGCCTCTAATTCGCCCCGGCCTTTACCGCTGGTCACCACCGCAAGTATAGTATTGTAGGATATCGGTTCGTCCAGCCATGGAGACCTGTACGCTTCTTCGGCTGCTCTGATACCTCTCTCCCTTCCTTTACCGTATCCAGCTCCTATCCTGAACTCATCAGTGTCGCTGCAGAATTTCTTCAGATGTGGGATATCTTCTTTGGTCATCACTGAATTGAAATCTTCCAGGGGCATGCTGATTATAGAATTCATAACGTCGAAGGCTTTGGTCATAGGAAGGTTAGGGTTTATCTTTTGTAATTTATCATTTCCGAAGACTGCCATGACATCAGCGTATTTCCTTATCTTTTCCTGAGCATCTTCGGAGAATTCCCTTCTAGTTTGATTTTCACTTTTGAAAGGGGTTGCCACGAGGGTGATGGTGAATGCATCGATCCTCTTGCCTATCTGCGTGCAAACGGGAGAGGTCCAGCTTCCCATCTCTCCACCAAGACCGGAAACGATGTACAGTATCTCAGATTCGCGTAATCTCCTCATGAGCTTATCTTCAGATGGTGTAGTTGGTCTCATACCTAGAGGGAGGTCCATCTCATAGGCGGTTTGTAGGTCGTTCTTTGAAACAGCTACAAAAGGGAGGTCGGGTAATCTCTCCGAAGTGCCGATCTCGAACATCTTGACGTTGGAGAGCTTTGGCTCGTTTCTTAAAGAAGATAATATGTTCCTTCCGGCACCTCCCGCGCCAACTGCTACGGTCCTCGGCCTGTTCTTTTTATCGGGAGTTTCTGAACCGAATCTGTGCATCTCAACCATTTTCCTAGACCCTAATCTTACTGATTAGATAAAAATTTATTCGTTAAAATAGGAGAAAGTGATGTTGGGTGTCATTTTTCCTCAAATAATTCTGATGAGACTCCTACCCTGAACCCAGTCCACCAACCTGAAAATACACCCGATATAGGACCTCCATAGGATGCAGTATAAGCTGCCTGAACATCGCCTATAAACAAACCAAGGTAAACACCCCCGAATAATCCTACTAATAAACCTATCACCCATCCGAACGGCCTACCGAGTAAAATACCACCCACGGTCCCTGAAACTGAACCTAGAATTACTGATAAACCCAAGGATGTGATCTCTACATTGCTCAAAATTATCCCATATATGCTGGCTAATAACCCGATCATGAAAACTAATCCCGTTACGAGAAAGATGTCTTTATTCTCTAAGAGATAGGATCTCGCACACACAATTGGGCAATCCGATTTCATCTGATAAAGTAAAATAGTTTTTATTTATAATGTCTTTGGTCGTGTATCGAGATATCGAAAATCTACCGAATATTATCGAAAAATATAAAAATATGGTGGAAGGTCATTAAATCCAGGAATACACCAATGAAAAAAATTCTGTCAGCTGATGTAGATGTGATCAAAGTCATAATCGTTTCGCTTATCCTATTTACTGGCCTATCGCAGATCATGGTAGGTCAGCCCGAATATTCCACATCAAATTCAGAAGGGGATCTTCTGATTTCCTCAAATAGTGTCATACGGATAGACAGTGACAATGAATTCGAAAACTTTTCAGCTGCTGAAGGACTTGATGGAGATGGAAGTGAAGCTGATCCATATTTGATAGAAGGCTATGATATAGACGCTCAAGGGAACGGTAATGGAATATTTATCGGTAACACGACCGTTCATTTTACGATTAAAGGTTGTTCTGTCCACAACGCCAGCAGAGATTACAGCTCTTCTTATCAAAGTGGTGCTGCAGTCTCTCTCTACAACGTGGTCAATGGAACAGTCACGGGGAATAACTGCTCTCAATCGTTCGATGGGATCCTTCTAGAAGGGTCTTCATCGGTCAAAGTCGAAGGGAATTCATTGCTGGGAAACGATGATTACGGTCTCGTTATAGAAGATTCATCAGATAACACTATATCCCGAAACGATTTCCTGGGTGACGACGGACTCTATATCTACTCAGGTTCTGATAATAGATTTTACGAAAACAGTTTTGAAGAATCTAACTTTTTCTTCGAAGATAGTTTTGAGGTATACACGGGTCAGACGATAACGGATAACAATACAATAAAGGGTAAACCAGTATATTACTACAAAAATTCAGACATGAACGGGATGGCATCTCCATCTGATGCAGGACAGGTCATACTTGGTAACGTTTCGAATATGATAATAGAACAGATGGCTATATCCAACGGAGATATTGGAATAGATGTGGGATATTCTTCAGGTATAACTATAACTGAAAACGAGATAACATCATACCACGATGGTATCTACCTAGTTGGATCGGATGGTTGTGTTATCGAAGATAATAGATTAGAACGATGTCGTTACGGCATCCATGTATTTAAGGGATCAGATGACAATGTTATATCCAGTAATACTGTTGATAAGTGTAATGTAGGTATCAGATTATACGATTGCAATAGTAACACGGTAGAAGAGAATATCATATTCCACTGTGTGAACGTGGGGATACTCGCTGACCAAGGTTCTTCTAATAATCTTATATTCAAGAACGCTCTTCTCTACAACCGTAAATCTGGAGACACTTATAACTCCTCAGACGAGATCGATATAACGATACAGGCAACCGATGAAGATGGGAAAAATCACTGGAATACCACAGGTGGGACCGGAAATTACTGGAGAGATTGGACCACACCAGACCATGATAACAACGGTATAGTAGAAAAACCATACAAGCTTCACGGTAGCGACACTTACGATTTTTTTCCACTTTCACAACCACCCATGCCCGTTCTGACCACTGTACCTAGAAATCTAACGATACAGGTCTATAAAGGTGCTCTGAACCTGAGTTGGTCACCCCCAGAATATGATGGGGGGTCACAGATCTTAGAATATAGGATTTACCGTGGCAATGAAACTACAGATATGGAGTTTATCCATTCCGTTGACTCACCGAGAAATTGGTACCTCGATAAAGGGTTGAGTAACGGTCATGAATATGTATATCAAATATCAGCGTTGAACGATGTGGGGGAGAGCCGGCTCACAAATGGAACTGAAGCTACACCAGATGGCGTGAAGCCGAATCTCAGGATCAACTCACCGGAGGATGGTGAATATATCAATGGAACCAAAGTGTATCTTGAATGGAACGGAAGCGACTCTGGTAGCGGTCTAGATAGATTTGAGATCGTTATCGATGGTGAAAATAGAACAGAAGTAGGATCGGTATTCGAACACGAGATCACCTGGTTAAGTGAAGGAAAACACAATATAAGTTTAGTAGGGTATGACAACGCTGGTAACAAAGCTGTCGTTTCCGTCATCATATACATAGATACAGTCAAGCCAGAGATCATAAGTTATTCTCCGAGAGGGGAGATGGTAAAAAAAGATTCTAAGATTATACTCAATTTTTCTGAACCAATAGATAGATCTTCTATCGATGTAAGGGTCAGTAGTGATCTAAATATTACTAGTCAGGATTGGAGAGATCAAACATACGTGTATTTCACCCACGATAACATGGATTATGGTAACACATACAAGGTTTTTGTAAATTGTTCTGACAGAGCTGGAAACAAGCTTGAAACATTCTCTTGGCAATTCAACACTACCGATATAGGTTATGTAACTGGGAGAGTATACGATCATGAAGGTAAACCAGTGGAAGGTGCACTAGTTAAGCTGAATACAGGAGAGTTCGACTACACTGACGAGTATGGGTATTACAATATAACCGCTCACCAAGGTCCGCACATCATGTGGATATCTAAAGGTGGATTATCAGATAAAACTATGCAAGTGGACATAACGGCCGGTAAAACAAATGATATCGGTGCTAACAAGCTCAGTGATGCGAACGTGGGTGCGACCAAATATGACTGGATGATCTTGGTTACTTCGATAGTTACCGCCATCTTAGGTGCTTTCGCTATCGCATTGTTCATAATAGAAAGTAGAAAAGAAGAAGAGATGGAGGAATTTGATCTGGAAGAATACGAGGAAGGAGAAGAACTGCCCCCAGATTTCTTCGATTGAAAAAATAAAAAGGTTAATATGCTCAATAGTCGTATATATTGAAATAAGCCTTGTATTGAACCGATTTGTTGGTGATAAAAATGGATAAAAAGATGCCTAAAGGGTCAACCCCTAAAAAAAGTGAAAAAATACTTTGGTACGGGAGGAGGTGTTGGAAAAGTTATACTTTCTGGATACTTTTCGTCTTCCTTTGGTTGATATTCGGTCTAGCTTTTCCTCTGTTGTTCCTAATGGGGCTGGCTACTTTCTTCATCATCCTTCTAAAGCAAAGAACCTCTGAATACGCTGTAACTGATAAAAGAGTCGTATGTAGGCGTGGTTTCACCATGGGGAAGAGTTGTGGAGAGATGAAATTGGAAGATATCCACGAAGAAAAGATAACTCAGGACATGCTGGCTGAATCTTTGAACTATGGAGATATAGAATTCAGATCGCTTGAAGGTGAGGGTGTGGAATTTAAGGGTGTTCACGATCCAGAATTGATAGTTGAATTCGTCGAAAAGCGGAAAAGGATCTCAGAGAAGAAAAGAAAGAAGAAGATGTTAAAAAAGAGATGAGGATATCTGACCGACAATTATTTCTTTAACTTTTAAGATGTAGTTAAAATGACTGATTCTATGGAAGTGTACGAGGTCGAAAAACTCAAGTGGAAGATAATCTCAGAGTACAAGGGTTGTAGTCTCAGCGACGCTGTTGAAGGAGAGGTTAGGGAGAACCAAGAGGGGTCGTTTTATCATATAGAGTCTGAAGAGAGGTTCGACATGTCTCTGCCTTCTAAAGAACAAGCACTTTGCTCTATCCAGTCTAATCTTCAGTTGGTCTCCGGTATCGGCGAGAAGACCGAGTGTAAGCTCAAAGACGAAGGGATATGTGATCTTCTGGAGCTGCATGAATGTGGCCGATACGGTAAAAGAGTGGAAAAGGTAGTAAATGCTATCGAATCCGAGGAGGTTTCCGAACTCCAGAGTTGTATCGAACGTTGGTTCAACATGAGTCATCCACTTTCTTATCACTTGATGGGTATGGTTGACCCAGAAGACATCTTATTCTTCGATATAGAGACCATGGGTCTTAGATATAGACCGGTTTTCCTTATCGGTGTAGGAGTTTACGAGAAGGGTGAATTCAAAGTAAGACAATATCTCGCTAGGAACCTGAACGAGGAGAAAGCGATCATCCACGAGTTCTTATCAGATATGGATGAATACAGCTGTCTAGCTAGTTTCAACGGCAGGAGTTTTGACTCGCGGTTCCTAAAAGAAAGGATGGAGCTCCACGAGATGGATGGAAGTTTCAACAAGCCGCATTTCGATCTTCTGCATATTTCGAGAGGGGCGTGGAAGGACGATGTCCCAAATCATAAGCTTACTACGCTGGAGAAACATCTATTCGGAGAGGAGAGAGAGCACGATGTGATAAGTTCGATGGTCCCGAACTTCTACAAATTGTTTCTAAAGAAGGGAAATCCCGGTCCGTTGGTACCTGTGATCGAGCACAACAGGATCGATATCGTTACTCTGGGGCGGTTGGTGGATCTGTTGGCGGAACGGTATGGGTGAGAGTTCAGTATCCGTCACACTTCATAACTATGTAAAACTGAGGAATTAAAGGAATATTACTAAAAATATTAGTAAAATAGAAATTATAAGGGGTAAAAAATACCCCAAATAGTTTTCTTTTTCATCCATTTTTTCACCTGTTTTAGTCGCAGTTCTTCTTAAGTATACTGGCTAAAACTTAGTAGACTAGATATCCCGCTGCCCGAAGATATCAAGGCGTAAAGTACTAAAGCCACCACTACCAGTAGACCAAAACGGACATATTTATCCAATTCTTTTTTAAATACTGCGGTTACAGTCAAGAACATCACGAACATTAGTGCTCCTATATTAAGGAATATCGTACTTACCCCGTACAAAGATCTTGCCAAATCTGGATCGTCTTTTATAAAAAATACAGTTCCACTAAGGATGCCCGCGATCAGTAGTAGAATTACTCCGATTATTACTCCTCCGATCAACATACCATCGCTGGTGAAAGTGTCTGCTATACCTCTTCTAGCTTGTTGATATTGAGGAGGTTGCTGTGCATATTGTCCACTATATTGTTGCTCCTGAGGAGTTTGTTGTTGCTGAGGATTACCGGTTGTTCCTGGCTGTGATTGTTGCCAACTTTCTTCTTCAACTTCTTCTTGATGTGTCATAATAATCCCTTCATATCTAAATGGAACAGGTAATATTTATATGTGTTCATTTTTATGCCCGCCGCATATATTTTTTTATAAATTACGCTAGTGATTACCAATGATAAAAAAAACGTCCTTTTTACTCGTTATCACGAGTTTTCTAAAGAGAGTGATAAGGAATTTTATATTCCTTTAGAAACAAATCCCTCTAGTCGCACTCAAAAAAATATAAAAGAGTGCTCCCGCCGGGATTTGAACCCGGGTGTTTGGCTCGAGAGGCCAAAATGATTGGCCGGACTACACTACGGGAGCAAAGATGAACAGAGTGAATCTTTGCGACTTAGGGGAATCTACGATTCCCCGTGGGACGAAAATTCTTCAAGAATTTTCGCGACTGTAGGGAACTTGGTTCCCTACGAGGACAAATTACGAAGTAATTTGCGACCTTTTGGAATCTTTGATTCCAATTCGGGACGCAAAATGTAAAACATTTTGCGACTGAGAGGAAAACAGAGTTTTCCTCTTGAGGACGCAATTTGTGATACAAATTGCGACCTAACACAATTAACTGAGCAATCTGCACCTCAGACAAACCCTTACACAGAGATTTCATATTTAATGATTTTCACCAAAGCATCGATAATTCTTTTTAATCCTCCGTTTTTACAGTTACTATGTCGATCTCCATCGATGTAGGCGGGACTTTCACGGATTTCGTTGTGATAGATGATGAAATAAA
>JBNJFO010000013.1:0-17821 GCA_051746905.1 Thermoplasmatota archaeon | reverse complement strand
TCTCCTGGTCCAGAGCGGTAAACCGGTGGCAGTTTTCAAGACTTACGAGAACTCCCCCAGGGTACTGATAGCCAACTCCAACATCGTTCCGAAGTGGTCGAACTGGGAGAAATTCTACGAACTGGAAGACCTCGGACTGATAATGTACGGCCAGATGACCGCCGGTTCATGGTGCTATATAGGAACTCAAGGTATAATCCAGGGAACATACGAGACCTTCGCCGCTTTAGCAAAAAAACACTTCGACGGAACTCTCAAAGGTAAACTCTGTATCAGCGGCGGTCTGGGAGGCATGGGAGGAGCACAACCGCTATCCATCAAGATGGCAGGCGGTGTGGCACTTGTGATAGAACTGGATCCGAAGAGAGCAGAACGAAGGTTGGAGGCCGGTTTCTGCGACGTCCTATACGAAGATCTGGACGAAGCTCTCGACAGGGCCATGGAAGCAGTAGATAACGAAGAACCCATCGGCATCGGGCTCATCGGGAACACCGCGGAAGTGCTTCCTGAACTTCTAAAAAGAGATATCATACCGGATGTCCTAACAGATCAGACCAGCGCCCACGATTCACTGATGTACTGGCCCAAAGATATGACCCTGGAAGAGGCGAAGGAGCTCAAAGAAACCGATAAAGACGAATACAAAAAACGAGCCATGGAATCCATGAAGATCCACTGCGAGACCATGGTCGAGATGAACGAGAAGGGTGCGGTCACCTTCGACTACGGTAACAACTTGAGGGGACAAGCAGAAGATGCTGGATTCGACAACGCCTTCGCTTACCCGGGATTCGTACCGGCTTACATCAGACCCATGTTCTGCGAGGGGAGAGGACCGTTCAGATGGATGGCTCTCTCCGGAGACCCGGAAGATATCTTGAAAACAGATGAAGTCGTCAAAGAACTCTTCCCGGAGAACAAGCAGTTGGTCAACTGGATCGACTTAGCTGAAGAACACCTTCCGTGGGAAGGACTCCCAGCGAGAGTTTGCTGGCTGGGCTACGGTGAGAGGCACAAGTTCGCCAAGAAGATCAACGATATGGTCGCCAGCGGAGAGATTTCAGCCCCGATATCCATAACGAGAGATCATCTGGACGCCGGCAGCGTAGCCAGCCCGAACAGAGAGACTGAAAGCATGAAGGACGGCAGCGATACCATCGCAGATTGGCCGCTCCTCAACGCCCTACTCAACACAAGCGCCGGAGCTACCAGCGTATCCATACACAACGGCGGAGGTGTCGGTATCGGTCTATCCACTCACGCGGGGATGGTAGTTGTCGCAGATGGAACCGAAGAAGCAGAAAAGAACATCGAAAGGGTGTTCAAAACAGACCCTGGCTCTGGAGTGGTTAGACACGCTGACGCAGGATACGAAAAGGCGATAGAGTTCGCAAAGAACAGCGATATCCAGATGCCGATGCTGGAAGACGACTGAATTACAAAAAAACAGACTCAATCGAACCTGAGCGCTTCTGCCGGAGATACTTTACTAGCTTTGTTAGCACTGGGTATTGCAGTTACCAGCATGATCGCATAAGCCAGGACACCGATCAACAATATCCTCGAGTATGGTATCACGAATACCCATCCCATCGAGCGGAAAGAATCGTTCCAGATGATCCAACCGATGGCCACACCTAATATGGAACCGATCAATATACCCATTATGGTTATGAATGAATTCTCGATAAGGAACGCGTAGCGTATCATCTTCCTTTTGAACCCGATAGCTCTCATCATCCCTATCTCCAGCCTGCGCTCGTGAACTGCTCTCAAACTGATTATACCCAGACCCGCTATACCTACCAACAGACCGAGTCCCATATAACCGGTGAAAAGATCGAAGAACATGTACATGGTGCTGGTTATCTGTTCTATCAACGTGCTGAGAACCAGTGGTTGGAAACCGTTAGCTATGAACTCGCGTTCCAGCTCTTTAGCGATCTCCTCATCATCGGCACCTTCGACAGTATCTAAAAAGAAGAGACTGTTGGCGGTTATGTTGAACTCCCGTGCAGCAGTATCTCTTGACATGTAAACGCCTCCGATGAAGCTCTGGTTCATGAGACCGATTATCTGCTTTTCCTTCATCTGACCGTTCTGGTCCATCAAAGTGATGTTGTCACCTACCTTCCAACCCGGACCCATACCCGGTGGACCGAATCCCTGCCCACCTCCGGGTGCGATGATGAATTCTGGGTCAGCTAACACCGCTTCCCACACAGCGTTTTTAGAACTGTAATCCTCTGAATAGGCCGAAAAACCGAACGTGTTATTATCCACGAAACCTTGACTCACACCTACCACCATCTGGCGCATCACTCTCCCGTTCTGAGTTTGGTTCGTAGGCACGTAACCTAAAGAAGCGTGATCGATCCTGTTGAAATCACCCGTACTTAAGTTCTGGCTGACCTCGATCCTCCTTTGAATGTTATCGATAGGTCTCTGTGTGTCGCAGAAACCGATTATGTCGTAACCACCCGACTGCTCCTCGACTATCATGTCGATATTCGTGTCGAATATGGCGACTATCATCCCCATGACGGTTATCGAGAATATTATCAGCGCGAAGATGAACATGGTCATGGCTGTTCTAAATCGCTCTTTCATAGGATGAGAGATACCGGTCAAAACGACCGCTTTGAACCCCGTTCCGGCCCGGCAGCACATCTCGAAGAACTTTGTTATTATCGTACCGTTGAGCATGACCAGCATCACTCCCGCGGTCACCATGAAAAGACCGGAAAGTATGAACATATCTATGTCGCCGGTAGAGGCTTCGGATAACGGAAGAGGTATCAACCACCAAACCAAAAGTCCTATGGCTGCAACCGTGTAGGCTATCCTGTCACCCGTCCACCTCCTCAAAACGGTGCTGGCACCTAATATGATCAGCGATATACCTGTCATCAACCAGCGCTGCTGTAGAGTGACGAAGTAGAGCACCGTAAGCAGTGCACCGACCACTATCCCGGCTATCGCCATTTTGAATATCTTACTGCTACCTCTAGATACAGGTGGTTCTGGTATCTCTCTTATCGCTCTAACTATATTGATCTTGGATATTCTAAAAGTCGTGAAAAAGATAGTTATTATAGTTATGAAGAATCCAGCTGAGAAAGACGTAACAAAACTGCTGGGTTTGTAAGCTATATATGATACGATAGATTTCGTGGCTCCGAATGCTGCGAACACATCGCCCAACAGATGGAATATAACATACGTGATAACGATTCCCATCAGGGCCCCGACTATCGAAGCACCCAGTGAGTAGAACAGACCTTCATAGCTGAAGACTCTGATCAATTTTTTTCTAGTCATACCTATAGCACGGGACATCCCGCTCTCCGATTTTCGTTCTTCACCGAGCATGACGAAGATGTTGATGGTAAGGACGACTCCTGCGATTATTGAAAAGGTCCCGAAGACCAAAAACAGATCTGAGAACTGTGATATCGATTCCTGAAAGGACTCTAGATCTTCCGCCTTCACCTGTTTTACTTCTAAGAAGCTGTATCTATCGTTCTGGTTGATCAACTCCCTGACATCTTCAGCAACTCCTTTGCTGTGTTTATTACCTTCCTCAACCCCTCCGACACACGAAATTTTGATAAAATTAACACTCCTGTTCAGACCGAAGAGGCCCCTGGCTTGGTCCAAGCTGAGGATCATCTTCCCCTCGCCGCTCCAGGCGGCTCTACCTTTATCTTCTACTACATCTTTGATCGTGAAGAAACTGCCTTGAGGATGAACTTTTGAAAAGACCCTAACCTGGTCACCTTCTTCTGCCTCAAGGTCATCGGACAGCGGTTCGTCGATGTAGACCTCGTTACCTTCAAGATCCAGATCCACTTTCTCTCCATCGGCGTATATCGAACCGAAATCATCGCCTTCAGTACGATTCAAACCCATGACCCGGACTGATGTTTCTGTAAGTAAAGAATCCGGATTGAATACGGATACACTTCCGTGAACCTCGCCCGTCACCCCCTCCACCTTGTCTATAGATTCAACGTCGCCTTTGAAATCGATATACGTCCCATGGGGTACATCCACGTATTCCCCTGCGAACGTATTGTTGTAAACGGTGATATCGGTCTCCTGATAATCGCTGTAGATCTCGTCCTGGATGAAGTTATCCATGGTATCCCCGATACCGAAGGAAGACGAGATTATGGCTGTGCCTATCATCAACCCCAAGATAACTATCATAGTGTTGGTTTTCCTTCTTTTCAAGTTCCTAAAACCGATATTGAAAAGTATCCTATTCCTGCTTGCATCTATCAGAACTAAAGCTACTATTATCCCAATAATGACCAACAATGGATTGATGATCAATTTCAATCCTCCTCAACGGTGCAGTTCTTTGGTACGTTGTTAACGTCGTGCTTGATGACTCCGCTCTCCATGTGGAGCTTTCTTTCCGCCCGATCCGCTACTACATCGTCATGAGTAACCAAGACCATGGTATGACCGTTCTTAGCGTTGAGCTTACATATCGTGTCCATGACCTCTTTTGATGTGGCCGAATCGAGGTCGCCAGTGGGCTCGTCGGCCCAGATTATGTCCGGTTCGTTGACTATAGCTCTGGCGATGGTCGTCCTTTGTCTCTCTCCACCGGAAAGTGCAGAAGGCCTATGATTGTACCTGTGGCTTAAACCTACCATGTCGAGAGCTTTTTCAGCTCTCTCCCTAGCCCCGTCGGATCTTCCCGCTAAAAGGAGCGGGAGCTCGACGTTCTCCACAGCTGACAGCACGGGAAGAAGATTGTAGAACTGGAAAACGAACCCCATGTTCAGCGCCCGCATCTGGGTTTTATCGTCATCGGACATCTCATCGAGGTCTTTTCCACCGATCCATACCTTCCCCTTCGATATGCTATCGAGCCCCGATAAACAATTCAATAAAGTTGTCTTACCACACCCTGAGGGGCCCATTATTGCTACCATCTCACCTTTCCTTATAGACAGATCTATCCCTCGTAAAGCGTGCACGCGAACTTCTCCCTCGTAATATTTATGGAGTCCTTTTGATCTGATCAAATGTTTCACTTTATCACCTTTTATCTTGATTTTTTCTTATTAGATATTTGACTATATATCATATATATAACCCTTTAGGATTGATGATTATTTCACGTCTTTATTATATATGTTCTCAAAAGGAGGGGATCGAATCATTTTGATCGTATTGGATATCTCTCAGTTCTATCTCATCTCCATCTACTACAGCGAATTTACCCAAGCGGTTCTCGCAATAATTTGGGACGGAAAAGATAGATAGGAGTCTTTCATCGAAGAAGAAGTTGTACCCTTTAGCGAAGCACTGGTGAGCTCTGAATATCATCGAAAGTTCGTTCTCGGATAAGAACCTATCAACAGCTTCCTTACCGAAGATATGGTGCCCACCTCTTAGGTGATTCGGTGCGAAAAGTTCTGTATCCTCAGAAGGATCGTTCCACAACATCTCGCTGTACGCCTTATCCGACGGTTCTAATCGTTGTACCTCTTCGATATCTACTTTACCTTCTGGGATCCCCCCGTGAACGAAGAAAGAATCCTGGTCGATAACGGCTGAAATTGGCATCTTATCGTAGAGTTCGGTTATCTCCGTGTAAAGGTCTTCAGAATACCTTTCAAGTAGAGAATTTACAAAGCCGTAGCTTCTATTCAGACTGATCGTTTCGTGGTTTCCCCGCAGGAGTACGACATCATCTCTCTTCTCTAACTTCAAACTAAGAACGAAGGCCAGCGTTTCCAACTGTTTATCGCCTCTGTCAACATAATCGCCTAAAAATATCATGGGAAGGCCCTTTTTCAGTGCGTACTCGATGGGGACCTCCGCCGCTTCTAGATCGCCGTGGATGTCTCCGATCACAACGTAGCGTCCCCAGTCCCTGACAGCCACATTATCTGGTTCCACTTCTTCTTTGGCTTTGACCACGAGTTCTTTATACTCTTCCTCTGATATATCGAGTTCCTCATCCCAGATTATCTGTGCGAGGACTTTACTCTTAACGTCGCTTTTCATCTTTCTATCTTGAATTTACTTTCTGATATTTCAATCACACGTTCCAATTTCTCACTGCTCTCTTCCTTGAGTTCCTCGCACTCCTCTAGCTTCTCTTCGATGTATTCTTCATCGTGGATATCGCCGAGATTGATCTTGACGTTCGCTATCCCACCGATGACTCCAGAGTAAGCCATCTGTGCACTGACCAATGCGTCGCTGATAGCTCCTGTTTTACCGTGCTCTGCAGCATCTATGGCTAGCTCTATGACATCTCGGGATGATCTAGCCGTATCCATGGGGACTTCGATTGCTTTCTTCAAACCTTCTTCCATGGCCTTCTTCCGCTTCTTTCTCTCTTCATCAGTAGACTTCGGCATCTTCTTGGCTGCGATATAATCGTCGAAGGCGTTGGTATCTTCGTCTACCGCCCTGAGTAATTCATCCTTCAACTCTTGAGCTCTCTCGGCAACAGGGATCAATTCATGATCTATATCTGCGGTGCCTCTTCCACCAGTGCTCAGATTGCACACCATCGAAGATAGAGCGGCTCCTATAGAACCAGATAACGCAGCTATACTGCCGCCGCCTGGTGTAGAAGAATCCCTTGAAACCTCGTGAACGAATTCGTCGGTCCTCATAGCTATCAGATCATCTTCAGATACTGTCGGCCCACCTATCAACTTTTCATCAGGGTCGAATCCCGAAACATCGTTCAGACCGAGAGACTGGATCGCGGTCTCGATGATATCCCTTTGGGGGATACCTGTTGGCATGTTCATCTTCTTCAGATAGTACTCACCAGAATCCAAGAGTGCTTGATAAGGAGCTAACCCTACTATCTCGCTTCCCGTCACTCTAGCACCCATCTTCTTGGCCCTATCCCTAGCGAATTCGTAAACATCGTGGATGGCTGTTTCTTTGTAATTTGTAAGGTTGATAGAGATCTGAGCCCGGTTGTATTCATCCACATACCAACCGATGGCCTTGCAGTAGTCAAATTTACCTCTCTGTTTGACAGCTTTTCCTTCTAGGTCAGTTATATCGTACCCATACTCTTTCATGAGAAAATCTTCTAGACAGTACCCGTGTTCTTTCTCGGTATGTTCGTGGACTTCGTAGAAAGATTCACCGACGAAATCACACTCCCCGCAGGGATATTTACCTTCCTCGTACCTTACTATCTTTCCCTTCCAGTAATGTTGATCGGGACTGTTCTCCCTTTTAGCTCTACCTCTTCTTCTCATCTCGAGAGCTATGTCCCACGCGACTTTGGTCTGTCTGGTGTTAAGATCGATATTGTAAGCTATCAAGAACTCTCGGGCTCCGATAACGGTCGCTCCGGTCCTTTTGACCGTCTCGTTCCATTCCGCCGGACCGAAGTCGGGGTTCCATTCGGGATCTACAAGCTTTTCATCCAAACCTTCATACTGGCCGCTTCTAATAGTAGCAAGGTTCTCTCTTTTCTCTTCAGTAGCTGCTTCTTCATAGAGGTAAACCGGGATCCCTAATTCCTCTCCGATCTTTTTTCCGACGTCCTCAGCTATCTTTACACAATCTTCCATCGAAACATCTTGAACTGGTACGAAAGGACAAACATCTGTTGCGCCCATCCTCGGGTGACTCCCCTCGTGTTTGCTCATATCGATGACTTCCGATGCTTTTTTTATCGCGTTGAAAGATGCTTTTTTGACTCCCTCTGGAGAACCGACGAAAGTAACTACCGTCCTGTTCATATCAGCCCCCATATCGATATCCTTCAGCTCTACATCTTCGATCGCTTTTATCTCGCCTGTTATTTCATCTATAACGCTCTTATCCCTTCCCTCTGAAAAATTCGGTACGCACTCTATGAGTTTCATGATTAACACCTTTATAAGTGAGCGAAAGATGAAAAAGATAAAAATGTTTTGGATATATCGCATGCTAGATTTCGTCCCTTAGATGCTCCTCTTGAATCTTACGCAGTTGGCCAGGTTGCATATTATGCTCCCAGGTTCCGATACATCCAGAGATCCGAAGTTCTCTGATTTATGGTCGAATAAACTACATCTGATAAGTTTGCAGTACATTTCATCGTTTTGGATAGGAGATGATGGTGAAGTATACATTGGAAAATGGTTATATCCTTTATTATCTTTCAGATCAACTTTTTTATTTCTAATTCTAAACGGCCAACTTGCTATCTTAACCGTACCTTTCGACATATTTTCACCCATCTGATTTACTGCTCTGATGCTACTTATACTTTTTTAAACGGTCAATAAAAGATCACTATATCATATAAAACAATAGTTTGATATAAAGCAACAAATTATTAATACTATTAATCGCCAGAAAAAAGCGATAGATGGTAAAAATGTCACAAGAAAAAATCTTGAAAAAATCAAAGAGTGTTTGCGAAAACGTCGCTTTGAAGATAAAGGAATCTGAAGAAGCACCTTCCCCGCTGGAAGTGAAGATGATGATCGAGGACGAGCTAGATTTCGGTCTTTCCAAGGAGGAAATTACCCTTTTAGCTATAACGTTCAAACACATAGACAATCTTTTCAGCCAGTACGATAGTAACTCGAAAGAAGGCTCTAAGATGATGTACTTATAAAAAATAAAAACCCAGCCTTAAGATGGCTGGCTAATGTTTTTTTTACCACAACCTTCCCTTTTTGGGGGTGAGTGGTGTATCGATCAAGTGTATTTCGCCGTTCGAACATTCGATATCAGGTTTTATCACCTTCGATTTGTTCACCTTAACACCCTTCTTCGTGTTGATCTTGATATCATCGCCGGACATAGTCCTGGCGGTTTTCATCTTCGATACATCTCGAGAGGTATACTTCCCAGGGATTATATGGTATTTCAAGACCTTCTTCAACTCGTTCTTGTCGCCGAGCAGTTTTTTCAATTTTCTCTCAGACATCTTTTCGAAGGCTTCGTTCGTCGGTGCGAAAACAGTGTACGGCCCTTCACCTTCCAGTACATCCTCTAGGTCTGCTTCTTCTAAAGCATTCCATAATTTCTTCAGATTTCTATCTCCTTTAACTTTCTGTGCTATATTTTCCATCTATTTTTCACCTCCCTCTACGAGGGGATAATAAATCGTAATCTAAGTATTTAGACTTTACTTTATAGCTAAAAGAATGATAAAAAATTAAGAAGCTTTCACAGGTTTTCGATCAAACCCTTTCGAATTCCATCTCGTCTGAACCTGTGATAGTTGAGAAATCTTCTGAGATTATTACGAGCGTGTCTCCTCCGTCTCTCATCTCGTACTCGATCGTGTCTGTTTGACCGTTCTGGGTGATCTCTATCTCTCCATCATCTGTTTTTTCCCACTCGAAATCACTGCTTTCACTTTGCGATTGATCATTCATAGATATCTCGTAGATCATCTCACCGGTTCCATCATCTTTCAGATTGATGGTCATCGTTATCTCGGCGGTATACTGGCCTTGTGTCTCACTGTCAGTGTACTCCCATTTACCAACGAGTCCTTTCGATTGTGTATAGAAAATGAAGAATGCAGCTACCAATATGATCGCCGCCACGAGTCCTGCAAGTACCATCATCTTCTTAGATCTGTCTGGATCTGGTTTTCTTTTAGGGGGCCTCTGAGATGGAGGGGGTGGAGGTGGCTGCTGTTGGTATTGTTGTCCCTGTCCTGAACTGCAGGGCTCCGGTTCATCAAAATCAGGTTCGGGTTCTCTTCTTTCACCATAATCCTGCTGATCATCGGTGTCATCTTGCATATTATACGATACCATAAAAAGACCTTTGATATAATAAATTAACCGATTTTCACTTTTTCATGGCTTCTTTTCTCATGAGATCATCTCATTTAGTTCGATAAAAGATAGAAAAAGTTCAAGAAAAGGTTTTTGATATTATCAACAGCAGGTAGTGGTCGTATCACAGCAGGACGAAGTCTCGGTCTCCGGTTCACGACAACCTGAAGCCGTCTCTTCTTCTATCCCGACAACCTTCCTGATGGCTTCTTTTATCATCTCTTTAGGGATGGTTTCATAGGTGTTCCCCTCATACTCGAAGACCCTGCAATCGTTCCCTCCTCCAGTCACCTCGTAACACTCTGGACCGGTAACGTCTTTACAGGAAGGACAGTAATTATCTTTCACTTCGTAGTCTTCGTTCACGATCTCTTCTATATCCATTCCGTTTATCCTCAATGTAGGAGAACGGACCAGACCGTGCTTCTCAGCCTGCTCATCGCTGGTTACCTTTGTTTTATTGATAGTGATAGTTGATATACCAGTGCCGTGGATCTGTTCCCTCAACTCTCTCAGGGCTTCATCCAATATCTCATCACTCGACTGGCATCTTTCACATTCTGATAAATCGACATAAAGGAAATCTATCCGTAACTTATCTGACATGCTCTCGATCTCAGTGGGATTTTATATGTTCTATCTTTTCTTCCACTGCCTCTAATTCTTTCTGGAGTTCTTCTTTGTAGCTTTCCAGCTCATCCAAAACCTCTTCTTTCGTTCTGTACTTTCTCCATCCGTGATGACCACCACAGCCGCATCCGCATCTCTTTCCGTGACCCTTTTTGTGATGTCCTCTGCCGTGATGACCTTGTCCTTTTCGTCCGTGTCCTGGTTCGCAACATTCTTCACTCATAATATCACTTCTATACTAACTACAAATAGTAAAGTATATAAATCTCGGAGTTTAAAGCTGTAAACATACTAAAAGATCTGAAAGTAGGTTTAATCATGACAAATGAAAAAAATGTTTGCTGTGGAGATCAAGAAACTTGTCTGTGCCCCGTTGAAGGGATAATCAACGTGGTATCAAAAAAATGGGCTATATGTATCATCAGTCACCTAGGGATAGAAGAAGAGGGATATCGTTTCAACGAACTTCAGAGGTCATTGGATGGGATAAGCCCTAAATCACTTTCTGACAGATTGAAGGAATTGGGAAAGGAGGGGCTGGTTAACAGAGATGTGGAAGAGAGCGTTCCTCCGAAGGTGACGTACACCTTGACAAAGGATGGAAAAGAGCTCCATGAACGATTGAAACCGGTTGTGGAATGGGTCAACCAGAGGGAAAGGTAATTCTAAAAAAATCTACCTAGCTAGATCTACATACCCGAGACCAAATGATGATCTGTTTTGACCTCCACCTTTTCAGCATCTAAAAATCTCATGTAGCGGTCGATCTCCTTCTCAAACTGATTTTTAAATCCTTCTTCATCTACTTCGTCGAAGAGGTGAAAATTTCGTATCTCCAAAGTACCATCATCAAAATAGGGCTCTATAAGCCCCACATAATCATCATCGTACAAGATCGGCAGACAGTAATGTCCATATATCCTATCTTCCTTCGGTTTGTAAACCTCCCAAACATACTCTTTCCCAAAGACAGCAGCAAACAATTCACGGTTCCACAACATGGGATCCAGTGGGGCTAAGAACCTCACATAGGACGAGCCCGATCCAGGTGGCCCCATCCAGATCTCCTTATCCTCTTCAAGTGCATACAGGTCTCCTTTCCATCCATCGACTTCGAGTGAAAAGACTACTCCTTCTTCTTCTAATTTCCTCAATATCCTTCTAGTTTCCCTCACCCCTCCGACTCTGTTCCACTGTGCTGAAGCCCTAGAAGGAGACACCAGTTTGGACGACTTTGTTATTATCTCAGCTACTCTTTTTTTGTAATCTTCTTCACTATCTGGAACTTCTTTTTCTAGTATCTCCCTGGGCACTACCTCCTCAGCGAGTGTGTAATATTTTCTCCTGCCTTTACGATGGTGTATCATGATCTTTCCAGACAGCCATAAAGCCCTGAGTAGTTTGTGGGACATCTTTTTCGATCTCCAACTGCCCTTGCCCACTTCGCCCATATCCTCTAATTCTAAAGAACTGAGCGGTTCTTCTTCCATCTTTTCCATCATTATTTCGATCTCAGATCCGTACTTATCGAGCAGGTCAGCATGTTTTTCAGTCTGCCTATCCATCTCATACCTGAATACGGGATATTCTTTCATAGGGACCATAGAAAGCATCTTACAGTAATATTCAAAGAGGTAATTCTCCTCATATAGAAGCGTCTCCAAATGCTCTTTTTTATAGTCTTCAATCCTGCTGAACAGTGTCAAGTCGTGATTCATCCCGGCGGGATCGATAGGGTCGATCTGCACACATTGAATATCGGCGAACAGTTTTTTCAGCCCTTCCTCACCCTGGCTTAAAGAGTCAAATCCATGCAGAGAACAAAGTGAACGACGAGCTTTTTCAGCAGTTGTATTCATGGATGGACCAAATTATTAGAGTATAAATCTGTTATGCAAATTTACCCTTCCAGGTAGTTCTTTACTTTCTAAAATATTGCTACTATGTAACCGTTCAGAGATCCTCTATCTTTTCTAGTTCCGCTATCAGCTCGTCCTCTGCTTCTTCATCCAAGGGCTCACCGCATTCTGAACACACTTTAACATCAGCGGGGAGTTCTGCTCCGCAAAGAGGACATTCGATGGTCACTTTAGGCTTCCCATCAGTTTCCTCTTCTTCGATTATTTCGGATATGCCGAGTTCTTCACCGCAGAAATGACACCGTCTTGCCTCTGGGGGGAGTTCGGTTTGGCAATTCGGACAGATGATGTAGTCTTCGGTGCTTTCTTCTCTAAATATCTGATATTTATCCGATGCGAGTATGAAAGATTGAGTGCCCGTGGTGGATAAAACCAGCATGAGTAGAACAAGTGAGAATATATCTGCAGTGTTGAAAGGGGTAGTGACCAGATAGAGCCCTAATGATATCGTGATGACGGCGGATAATATGACCGCAAAGGTAAGCATCATCCGATCTTTGACGATGAACTTTCTCTCATCAGATATGTATTGGATCCCTTTTACTGAGAGTGCAAATAACCCTACAACTGCTAGAAAAGAAAAGGCTATAGATGAGGTCCAAGAAGACAAGAACAAAGGCAAGGGTGTGAAGTAAAGCAGAGCTCTAAAAGGATATACAAAGGGGTTGGCTATCAGTGCTGTGAAAAACTCCAAACTGACATAGATCATCAAGAATAAAGGTACTATTAGAGTACTGAAAGGAAGAATCATCGAAGACACAGGTTCTTTCTTAGAGGGATATTCGAATATCGTGCCGCAGATGGGGCATCCTTGGCTATCTATAGAGATATCAGCACCGCATGAAGGACACGTCTTCGTTTCTTCTTCCACCTCTAACTCTTCAACTTCTTCCTCTTCCGCCCCTAACTCTTCAACTTCTTCCTCCTCTTCTTCTCCCACCTCGACCTCCTCGTAAGATACTTCTATCTCTTTATCGAGTTCTTCGATGGTTTTTTCTAGATCATCGATAGCTCTATCGTAATTGCCTTCAGAGTAGAATCTTTTAGCGTCTTTCAGTTCATCAACATATCTTCTGTGATCCCCACCTATCTCTTTTAACTCAGCGGCTTTAGATTTTCCAATCTCCAATAAGGTCGATATCTCAGCGATGGATCCGATATCTCTCAGCAGAGGGGGTATCATGTCCAGACTTTCACTTAGCTCCCCTTCATCTTTCAAAGACATCATCTCTTCTATCCGGTCATCTATCCTAGAGATGTCAAGCTTAACTTCCTTTATCTCACTATATCTATCCTCAAGTTCAGTAAATTTTTCCTTGAATTCTTCCTTTATCTCTTCTTCTCGGTCTTCTGGACTTTCCTCGATCTTTAATTCTTCTTCTAACTCTTCTGCCTCTTCTTCACCCTCTAGATAACCAAGAAGATCATTTATCTCTGAGATGGATTCTAGATCTTCTTCATCCTCTAATTCATCTCTCTCTGTGCTTCTCTCGCCCTCAATATCTCCTTCGATATCCTCCATATCCAATCCATCAAAAACGTTTTTCAGCTCTTCGATCATATCCTCTTCTTCGATGTCCTCAAGCTCTAGTTCATCATCTTCCTCATCTAGGATATCTTCTGCATTTTCAACGATCTTCTTAGCCGTGGCTAGACCTATGTTAGGTAAGGTGACCAATTCTTCCATACCATAATCTACGATATCTTGAGCGGAATTATAACCATGTTCGTACAGCGACTTCGCCCGGTTATTGCCGACCCCCGAGATATCTGCTAATTCATTGATCACTTCTATCGAATCAAAAGGCTGGCTACAGCCCGGGCATTCTTCTGCATCTTTAGATACCTCGGAACCGCAGATGGGGCATGTTATCCTACCATCCACCATCTAGTCGCCCCCCTTAGAACCAAATAAGAAATAACTGATCACACTGGTTATCATCACTGACGCAACTATCAGTATAGGTGTGGCATTGTAAACATCCCCATCAGTAGGGGGCAATTCATCTACAAAATGTTCCAGCCCCGGATCGCTCCTATAAAAATCCCACGTGATACTCAAATCATCTTCACCAGTAGATAATGGCGCATCGTTGCTCAAAACGTTGATAACCGTGAATTCTTCAGTTTCGTTTGAATCTAGATCGATCTCCTGGGTGTAGAACCCCCAATTTATCTCAACTTGATTTCCATGATAAGAAGGGGTGTTATTATGCCAGGTAACTTCATCTGGTCTAGCTATTCCTTCAAATATTGCGAAACCGATATCCTGAAGTTCGAAATCCCTAGCCATATCCGCTGTTATAGTAGCATTCAGTTGAACTGGTTTTCTTCCGTCGTAACTTATCCTAAAGTAATCATGGAATGTGCGGTAAGTTAAATCTATAGATCCCTTCTCCTGTTCATGAGGAAAACTCCTGATGGTCTGCCATTTCCCCTGGTTAAGTTCATCACTGTACTCGACGACGAAGGGTTCCTCGTACTCTACCGGGGCTTCTATACGCAACATCCACAGACCTACAGCTGCAACTGTGCCTACGATAAGTATCATCACGATCAACCAGATCGATATCACTCTTATCTTCCGATTCAGTCTATTCCTCCTTTTACTTTTATGGACTCACCATTCCTAATTTACCTTCTCTTTAATCCTCATAAACCTCGAATTATCACTAATCTCTGCTGTGATAACTTAAGGCGAACATAGCGGTTGGAACAGTAGATCTGTAGCTTCAATCTTTTCGTTATTATCCTATTTTATGCGGTGGTATCGTATAACTCCCACACGATCTCGTAGCCCTGGATGTTCACAGTATCTTTACCTACATTGATCACCGTGTATGTTGCTCCTTCGCCAGGTGTCAGCGATTCATTTATAGTCGTATTACCCCATTCAACATTATAAGTTGTAGCACCATAAGTTGCAGATGTTCTGTTTCCAGTACCATCGTATGTCCATGTTATGTTTCGGGGTCCTACTAGTCCTGGGATCACTACAAAACCGATATCTGTGGTAGCTCCGTCGGTCGTATTGTATGCATCTATCTCAACGGTGATGTTTACTGGATCTTTTCCACCAGCTGGATTCGTAGCGTTTATGAAGTCGTGCAAGGTTCCGTAGGTAAGCTCAGTCGCACTCGTGGTTCTTTGATCTCTCAATTGGATCGGACCGTACCACTCGACACTTTCAGGGTACGTCGATGGTGTATCTCCAGGTACCATATCTTCTGAGCTGTAATACACTTGAACCGGCTCATGATATTCCACTGGTACATTTACCGTCAATATCCAGATACCTGCACCTGCTACTGTTCCAAATATCAGTATCAGAGCGACTGCCCACACGGGCATCCTCTTTAGCTTGCGCCCAAATTTTTTCATTAGTATCTATTCTCCTCACAGATCGGGGAATCAAACCCTTTTCTGCGTATCTTGAATGAAATATAAGGGAAAGGGTTTTGTGGTGGTTTTTGTGTTGATCCGTCACTCGATAAGATGTACTATCGCTTGTCCGTCATCGCCTGCTGATTCATCACCCATCAAGATAACATCGTAGTCGAAGTCGTTGTTGTTCAGCGCGTAGGTGAAATTCACATCGAAATCACTTTCAACTAAGTATACATATCCTGAGTAGAGATCGCCGCTTCCGCTGGGATATTCTATATTTTCCTGTTCCACTAGATCTTTGAATACATTATCTTGTATTATTATGTCCGAATAACTTGCATTCTCAAAGTATATGCCTATCTGCTCGTTGACGATGTATGAACTTTTAACGGTTATATTGTCTATTTTTTCGCCAGCTTCAGCTACAAAACCGATACCACCCCATGCATTTTTATATGTTCGACTATCGGTCACTGTTAGATATGATGATTCTCTTATCGATATCCCGGCACCGTCATTATTGTCTGCTAATACGTTTTTCAGCGTACTGTTTGTCATCCCAAACAAATCGAAACCTGTTCTAGAATTATTGTAAGCACGTACATCATCGACGAATAGATTATCACAATGTGAGAATTTGAAGCCCCAACCATATCCACCTACAGGATCCTGCATATTCTGTACTGTGAATCCTTTCAATGTTACATTATCTGCGGTCACACCTAAACCATGATTGCCATCTGGTGGTTCTATGAGTACCTTATCTCTACCTGCACCGATTATACTTATGTTCTCTTTATTTATGTCCAATGCGCTTGCTTCTACATAGGTACCCCCATCGACCAATATCGTCGTTCCTGAAGGTACGTCGTTTATAGCTGTAGAGATATCATCATAATCCCCTATAGCTGGATCCTGATTGACCCTTACCGTCGGCCCGGTATAGAAATAATCTTCTTCATAGAAATTCCATGTAACGGTGTGCCCATTTGAAGGTGGAACACTGCTATCCAAGGTATATACTACTGTAAAATTTTCTGTTTCTCCGGCATAGACTGGTATACCATGGGTAATAGAACCCCATTCATCCACTGTAGCGTTACCGATTTCATTAGGGGCTACAGTTCCGTTCAGGATAGTGAAACCCATCTGATCGCTGAAAGCTTCTGGTTCTTCTATCTCAGCGGTTATACGTACGTCGCTCGTACCTGCTGGATTATTAATTTTAACATATGTGTGATATTGGATGCTGGATCCTGAGTAACTAAAATTAGCTGTTTGTGTGACCGTAGTATCCTTGAAAGGCAGCAAATCCCAAGAAGGGTAAGCCTCCTCATTACTCATATAAATTTTATAAGGTTCTTCATATTCTATTGGAACCTCTACACTCAATATCCATATGCCAGCTCCCGCAACAACGCCGACAATAAGTACTATAGCGATTAACCAAACTGCAGCATTTTTTAACCCTCGATTATCTTTGCTCATATATCTCACCTTTACTTAGGTATTGAAATGTTCAACCTACCGAACATTTCTTATTATGTATTTACCATAGATATATAAATGTTTCGTGGAAGATTAAAATTTCTATTATTTCAGTTTTACCTTGTTATAAAAGCATTTAAATAGGATATATCTCGATAGTAATGGCGATACGATGACTAAAGTTGAAGGGGAAGAGAATAAAGAGACCCCGTTTAGGAGATTAGAATTTAATTTTTCAGAATGGAATCCAGGTGGCAAGCTTATATTCATCTCAACTCTCATCGCGATCTTATCACTCTTTTTCGTGTGGATAAAAACAAGCAACAGCGAGATTGGATTCTTACAAGGCGGTTCTCTTTTCCTAGTAGCGTATATCTATCCATTTTTCATACTTGCACAGGATAAAAAGATGAATAAGATCATAGGTGGAATTTCATCAATATCAGCTGTGGTGCTACCTATTGTACTGTTGATGTATATGTCTGATCAACTTATGGAACGGGTTTTCATTATCGCAGGCATCGGTATATACATGTTCATATTCGCAGGCATACTGCTGATAACCGGTGTTATCATGTATTCACCCTATGACCGTTATGGCACGTA
>JBNJFO010000012.1:0-17855 GCA_051746905.1 Thermoplasmatota archaeon | reverse complement strand
GTATCTTCATGAGGGTCTGTTGGATCAACAGATAGTGTAGAGGGTATGACATCTGGCCCTTCCTTCACCACTATTTTTTGAGTTTCATTATTGTTGGTTTCATTACCTTCTGAAACGACCATCTCGGAATCTACCATGGCTCTTATGGTGTAATCGCCGGGCCCAGGGTAGTTCCAATCGATAGGTATAGTGGTGGTTGAATCACCAGTTTCCGATAGGTCGATACCGTCCCTATAACCTATGACCGTGTTGTTGTTCGCATAATAGAAAGTGACCCTCACGTTCGTTGCATCGTCCATGATACCAGCGTTACCACCGATGTTGCTAACACTGGCAGACAAATCAGCCCGTGAAGTGTGGTTCATAATCCATATCTCGTTGGCAGGCGTGTAATCTATAACCGGTGCGTCAACAAATATGTCGTTCAAGATAAGATTGGGTTTCTCACCTATATCTATGGTGGTCGAGGCTTCATTATTGTTCTCTCTCAGTTCGAGCATTTCGTTATCTGGGTCGACCAATGCGATGATATCATGAGTACCTGTTTCCGTAGGTTGCCAGTCGATGGAAACTTGTTTTGTCTCGCTCTTGTTCAATCTAGGGATGACCACCGAATCTATCATATTGGTCGTATCATCTAGATAGAATGAAACCTTAACGTTGGTAGAATTGAGAGTTCCTATATTATTAACATCCAAACTTATATCGAGATCTGCATCGATAGTCGAATAAGTGATGTTTGTTCCCATATATTTTACGTTGAGACCGCTGTCCCTGACCATCAGGTCTGGGTGATCGATCTCGTCGTCATAAAGTATATCCAAATACATGTGATTCGCGGACTCGTTGAGATTGGGGAACGCTTCAAGGCTGATATTCTCCTGAGCAAGTCCAAGTTCTGGGTGTACGGCATCGAAATCGTATTCACCGACGAACTTACCGTTCTTCCAATCATCTGGGTGGTTGATCCTATCGCTGATAAGGAATACAGTCAATTGACCTTTATCGTTGGTGGCATAAGTTCCAGTACCAACGTCGTAATTACCGAAATCGTTTTTGTTAAAATATTCCCAAGCTTCTTGGTTGTTCGTTGGATCGTTGGCAGCGACTACATTGTTGTATAAGTCTGTAGACATATCTGAGATCGTGGACGATAGATCAACGGTCAGATCGGTTTTATTCAGCGGCGTTCCCGTGCTGTCCCTTGGTGTGACTGTCACCCACCTGTAGATCCACGTTTTGTTTTTTGATTTCTCATCCGCTACTATTATCGGATCTCCGGAAGGTTCCCATGTTCCCGATGGTGATAATCCGTAGCCCTTCAGAGATGAATTGTATAAACGTAAGGTCCGGTGGGTCAAACTCGAATCCTCCAGCCATGTTTCTGATGTAGTCCCCGTTTCAGGAGGATTGTACATCGCTTCATCTCTCGGATCGGGATCCGCTGTTTCGTAATCGACATCTATGTAACTGTTTATCACGGTCATATCTGAATCTATCAGGTTTATATCGTTGTTGTAAGCTGAGACCAGTTTGATATCCTGGACAGTGATATTGAGTGGATCCGTATTGGTCAAGGTGACGGTAAGATTCTTCAAGAATATATCTCCAGACCTTTTAAACTGATTAAGGTCGATCTCCCATATATCGTGATCAGTGTCTGGGTTGAGAGAGGTTACCTGCATGGCCTGTTTTTGTCCTGATGGGGTGTTATAATAAACTTGATCGTTGGCGCTATAACCGTTCTCAACATCGTAATTCATCACTATATACAAGGCACTTATTTTATCATAGGGATTGACATATCTGTAATCTTTCAAGGGGTAATATGGATCATGGGACCATTGAGTGATATTCATCTGTTCTCCTGATTCTATCTTATAAGGGGTATTATCCGTAAGATTATTTGGATCTTCATTTGTCGTGTCCGTTCCCATGGCAGATGGATACCAATCCATCCCTTCCAATTCTTCATTTTTATAGTAATTATTTATCTCTGAGTCTTCTATTAGAACATCAGAACCATCTTTAGCTGTCAGCATCGGACAATCGTTGTTGTCATCGAGAGACAGCGTGTTTGGAATCTGGTCATCTGGTAACTTATCGAAACTAGAATCTTTCAAGGTGAGGTCTGAATTATCTAGATAAATCCAACCAGGGAATGTAAAAGATGAATCATGTCTTAGAGTGATCTTCGATCCACCGTATGCAGAAACGTTCATCTTCAGTATGGGCCCGAGCTGAGAATTCCTTGACTGGGTTTTTATAGTACTGTTCCACAAAATCAACTCTCCACCGTTCCTAACTTTGATCTCCCATGCGTTCCATTCATCCAGGAGCATCGTAAGTGTGGCGTTGTTTATCTCTAGTTTTCCCCCATCTATTATGATGTTGCTGTCCTGGGATTTCGAAACGTTGATGTACCTAGTTCCGGTGATCGTCCAGTCGTTCTCTCCTTTGATATTATCTTCCGAGATCTTTGCTACAGCTGTATTAGAGCTATCGTCTACAAAAATCAAAGCTGAAGGTGCGAATGCCCCTAGAAGTAGTAAAACGACCACAGCCAAGCTCAAAATGCGTTGAAGATTTCTTTTTTTAGCGTCCATATATTTTCACCTTGAAGGTCCAAATAAGTTTACAGAATAATCGTATAACAGTATAAAATATTTTGCCCAATAATATAGTATTTACTAGTGTATATGGCCAAAAATCTTTTTATCTTCTCTTTCACATAACAAAATATGAACACCTATAAAGCCATCGAGAACAGGAGGAGTATCAGAAAGTTCAAGGATAAAGAAGTTCCACATGAAGTTCTGAAACGGTGTGTGAACGCAGCCAGGTTATCTCCCAACGGTGCCAACAGGCAGCCGCTTAGGTTCATCACCATAACCGAGAAGTTGGACGAGATCTTTGAACATACGAACTGGGCGGGTTACCTTGAATGGGACCCGGACGAAGATCAGATGCCCAGAGCTTATGTAGCCGTTCTAAAAAAGAGCGAAACGGGAAGTGATATAGACGTGGGTATCGCATCTCAGAGCATCTGTCTAACAGCCTACAACCAGGGGGTAGACAGCTGCATGTTGGGTGCCATAGACCGAAAGGCATTGACGGATATCTTGCCAGTCCCAGAGGATTGTGAATTGAAACTGTTGATAGCTCTTGGATACGGGGACGAGGTCTCTGAAGTGGTCGAAAGGAGTGATACTGTGAAGTACTACAAAGAAGACGATGTTTTAAAGGTCCCGAAAAAACCGCTCGAAGAGGTATGGATAGCCTCTATATGACCAATATCACGGAGATATCGTTGACGTTGGTAGAGCTATCGAACTCTATCGAGTCACCTATCTGATCGAAGAATCCTTCCGTCGAGTGTTCTTTTAGAACGGAGTTTGGATCTTTATCGCTCCTCGATATCGTAGTCCCGTCGGCTACCGCTCCCGCTTTCCCACTGCCGTCGGTGCCGTCTGAATCTGCGGATGCTATCACGATACCCTTTTTATCCTGGATCTTCAAGGCACATCTCAATACGAACTCCCTGTTAGGTCCACCTTTATTTCCCTCTGGGATCTCCCCTTTTACGGTCATCTCACCACCTATCAAAAATGCCGTAGGGGTGGGTATCGGGTTACCGCTGGCCTGCGTTTCTTCTGCTATAGCTATGTAAGGGTGGATCACCTCTTTCACATCCCCCTGGTTTTTGCCGGTCAGTATCAGGCAGTTGAAACCGTTTTCCTCAAGAAGATCTCTTGCACCCTCAAGTGCTTTCAGATTATCGCCGACGAGGTGATTGCGAACTCTTTTTGAAACCGACCCGGGAGTATCCTCCTCTTTTTCCATGATACCTTTGTTGATGTGGTCCCTTATCGACGAAGGTACCTTATCTATCAGATCGTTTTCGTCTAGGATGATGAACGCATCCAGGAAGGAATCATCGTCAGCATAGGTAGGTCCAGAAGCTATCGAAGAGATATCGTTCCCCACAACATCGGAGATGATGAGACTTAGTATATCGCCTTTCATGAATGAAAGGAGTTTACCTCCTTTCACTCTAGATACGTGTTTTCTGACCGTGTTTATATCGTCGATACCCGATCCGGATCCTATCAATATTCGGTTGAGTTCTCTGACATCTTCTATCGGGACATCGGTTGGAGGTGAACACAGCATGGCCGACCCCCCTCCGGATATGAGCACTATCGAGAGGGTGTCTTCGGAGTTGTTTTTCATGGATCTCAATATCTCCTCAGTGGCCTCCACGTTCCTTTCACTGGGCAGTGGGTGGTCACCCTCGAAGTAGCGGAAATTTTCTGGAACATCATCCGGTTTTTTGTTGGAGATTATGATACCTTCATCCACTTCTATGAGATCGTTCACGGCTTCAGCCATCTTTTTACTCGCTTTTCCGAATCCGAAGACCTTGATCTCATCATGATCGTTCAAGCGATATCGATCTTCGTCTATAGTAAGTATCCCCTCTTGGACCGAGATGCAACTCTTTATGCATTTATATGGGTCGGCAGCGGCGACTCCTGTTTTTATGGCTTCTGCGGCCGTGTTACGCAGTTCTGCATCATCCAGTTCTTCGGGTTTCATTGCACCTCATCTACCGTGATAGTTTTCTATGAGTTATCATCTTCTTTTCATAAGACTTTTTCGAATTTAAAAAAGCTTATTATCATCGAAGTATATTACCCCTACGATCGGGATGCGCGAAACTGTCCTAAAGAAATTAGCCGAGAGGAACACATTGCTATCGCCAGACGCTATGGATTATTTGGATGAACAGGAAGATCCTCATTCGATAGTGAACAGGATGGTAGAATCCGATGAAGAACTGCCTTTCCCATTGGGTAAGGAGACTTTAGTATCTTTTGTAGAGAACGATATTTCTAGTGGGACGGAAACCGTTCGTAACACGGAGGAAGCCGTTCTAGCTAACATGGAGATACTCAACGATATCACGGGTAATTCAACGTGTACCGGAGAATTGGACGATTTCACCAAGTATTTTTCCGATAGATACAGAAAATTAAGGGGCATCATCACCAAGAGGAGAGAAGCCACAGGCGTGATGGATATAGCCAGGATCAAGAAGAGGAAAGGCGAGGGCAAGATAATCGGGATGGTCGGAGATATCCACACGACGAACAATGGGAATAAAGTATTGAAACTCGAGGACGAGACCGGCAAGATAAAAGGTTTCATCTCCAGCGACAGCAAAGCCTTCGAAACGAACATTCTTGAGGATGAGGTCATATTGGCCAAAGGGAGTGTTTGGAAGCAGAATAAGAAGTATGATGTCACCTTCGCCATAGATGAGATAATCCAACCAGGGGTACCGAAGCTGCAAAAGTCACATTCACACGATTTTACAGGACGCATAGCTTTCATGGGTGATATACATCTGGGCAGCGAGACCTTTTTGGAAGATAAATGGAACGACTTCGTTAGCTGGCTCAACTCCGATGATCAGATGGCTAAAGAGATAAAATATCTAGTCGTATCCGGTGACCTGGTCGACGGTATCGGTGTTTACCCTAACCAGGAGGACGAGCTCGTCATAAATGACATCTACGAGCAGTATAGAGAACTGGCGGAGATGCTGAGAGAGATACCGGACAGGATAAACATAATCACGATACCCGGGAACCACGACATCGTCAGGAACCCGGAACCTCAACCGTCTTTACCGGAGGATGTTCAGGGATTCTTCGCAGATAATGTTCATTTTTATAGTAACCCGACCGTGCTTGATATCTGCGGGTTGAAGATACTGTGCTATCACGGTAAGAGTATCAACGATCTTTCGGATATACTGCCCCAGGTGAACAACGAGAACCCCGACACGGCTATGATAGAGATGCTGGAAAGAAGGCATCTAGCTTCTGTTTATGGGCGTGGGACCCCTATCGCACCGGAGTCGGAGGATCATCTTGTGATCGAAGACGTGCCGGATATATTCGTGACGGGGCACATACACAGGTCCAAAGTAAATAATTATCACAGTACTATCCTGATCAATTCTTCCACCTGGCAGGATCAGACCGAGTACCAGAAGATGAGAGATATAAGACCGGAGCCGGCTAGGGTGGTAATAGTGGAACCGAGTACTCGAAAGGTAACTATACAAGATTTCAGCTGATACACCGTTATATTTTTTAGAAATATTTATATAATAATTTTATGATTCGGTTTTAGAGGAAGTGAAAAAATGGCCATCGAGATAGCGGGTTACGGTCTGCAGGAAGAACTGCCGTATGTGGGGGTCAGTATATGGAACCTGATGATATTTGCTCTGACCCTAATAATAGGGGTGATAGTCGCAAAGATGGTATCTAGGTCCCTGAAGAATAACCTCAACAAAGCGGACGTGAGCGAGATACTCTCCGAGTTTTTGACACGGGTATTACGTATAATACTGTACATATTCGTTATAGGAGTGGCCCTGGGATTCCTGGGTCTTAACGTCGGTGCGGCGCTTCTGAGCCTTTCAGTGGTGCTCGGTTTCGTACTAGGTTTCGCCCTGGGTGATACACTGAGCAACGTGGCGGCAGGTGTGATGATAGCTGTTACCGGCCCCTTCGAATCCGGTGATTACGTGGAAGTGAACGGAGAAGAAGGTGTGATAAAGCACGTCGGGATCAGTTTGACAGAGATGAATACCCCTGACAACAAACACGTGATAATACCGAACAGAAGCGTTTGGGGGGCGAACATCATAAATTACACCCACAATCAAAACAGGCGGATCGATATCGAAACCGGTGTGGGTTACGACGACGATCTGGATCTGGCTATCGAGACCTCGATGAAAGTGTTGAAGAAACATCCGAAGGTTTTAGAGGATCCGGCACCCCAGGTGAAGATCAAATCCATGGGAGATTCCGCAGTTATATTGGCTGTAAGGCCGTGGGTCAGGAGCGAGGAGTACTGGAATGTTTTCTTCGACATGCAGAAAGCTCTCAAAGAAGCCTACGATGCAGCTGGTCTGGATATACCCTATCCGCAGATGGGGCTCCACATGCACGAGGAATAAAAACCCCATTCTTTTTTTTCTTTATTTTACTCAAAACTTATTTAACCGATAGACTCTGATGTCTTCCCGCATGTTTAAAAGGTCTGAACCTGACGATATCAAGATCAAATCATCATTACGGGACAAGCAGTTGAGTATGGTCTTACAGTCTATTTCTGAAGGCAATACAGAGGGTAGAGTTTGGTCCTGGGATGAGGAAACTTATTTCCTCTGGGATAAGGGGAACATCGTGTTCTACATCTTCGGTGAGAAACCTTCGTCTAGATGTTTGGATGAGCTTCCTGGTTTCTTCGAAGGAGAGATAGTGAAAGATGCGGGGGAGGAAAATTATTCCCACTTCAAACTGGACGACCGGACGGGTATAGATGAAGGTGAATTGTTGTCGATTTTTATGGACCACAAGTTCATGATCCTAGAAAAATACCTCTATAGATACATGAAAGAAGATGTGGAAACCTTCGAGAGCTCTTTGGAGGGGCTGAGGTTGATGGATATCGACGAGGAGTTCCTCAAGAACACCTGTCTAGAAAACCTTGCATGTGTCATCAACGAAGTCAAGTGGATGTGGCCTTCTTTTAGATGTTATTACGAGAACGGCTTCGGGAAGGCTGCCGTGGTCGGTGACGAGATAATCTGCTGGTGCACCGCCGAGTACGTTAGTGAGGGCATGTGCGGTGTGGGTATCGAGACCTTGGAGAGGTATCGTGGTGAAGGTGTCGGTACAGTTACCGCGGCTGGTTTTATTTCGGATCGTTTGGAGGACGGAGTCACTCCTTACTGGGAATGTGATGTTTCGAATGTAGCTTCGGTGAGGTTGGCAGAGAAGCTGGGTTTCGAGAAGATCGGTGAGAACAGGGTGTTGTTGGGACGGTTTTAGGACGGGGATTTGTGGTCAATGAGATTTTTGGGTTTTTAGATTAGAAAACACTATATATATTCGAAAAGTTACCATATTTATGGGAAGGCTACGCCGCGGAATGAGGTTGATGAAGACCAGTTGGAAGATATTGATGAAGGATAAAGAGATCTTATTATTCCCATTTATCTCGATGATCATATCTGGTCTGATAATACTTACTTTCATCGTACCGCTTTTCTTGTACACGGGATTCGGTATTTCTCCGGCTATGATGAGAGGCTATGATATCTATATCTACATGTTCGCCCTTTACATACCGCTCTATTTCGTGGGGACTTTCTTCAACACCGCCGTGGTCGGTTGTGCAGATACCCGGCTCAAAGGTAAAGATCCGGATTTCATGTACGGTTTGAGGATCGCTGGGAGGAACTGGTATAAGATATTCCTGTGGGCATTATTGGCATCGACGGTCGGCATAATCTTACAGATACTTCGCAGCAAACTCAAGTTGATCGGTAGGATCGCCGTTTCATTGATCGGTATCGCTTGGACATATGGTACCTTTTTCATCGTCCCGGTTCTGATCTTCGAAGACAGAGGAGTATGGGCCTCGGTGAAGGAAAGCGCTTCTATATTCAAGGATACGTGGGGCGAGTCATTCACTGGATCCATGGGGTTCGGGTTGATCATATTCATACTGGCTTTTGCTGGATTGATACCTATCGGCTTCCTGGTTATCGCGGGAGTCATCGGTTGGATGATAGCTCTTGTTTTGGCAGCGGTTTATGTCATGTTCCTTTTCACCCTGCACTCGGCTCTAAACGGTATATTCGTCACCGCCCTCTACCATTATGCAAAAGAAGGCGAACTACCGGGTGCATTCACCAGGGACATGATACCCTCTGCGGTGAGTGAATCCAGGTATGGTAAATGGAAAGGAGGCGGTGGAGGGTATAAAGGAAAGAGTTCTTCGGATTCTTTCTACGATCCTTCTAACAGGTTGTAAATATTAGAGAGTGACAGAATCTATTCTTAATCTGCAGGAAAGATATCTCAAAGCTTGCCCTCTTCCTTCATAGTTTTCATCAAGATAAATGAAAGGATAGTTACTATTATGGCTATCAGGACAACGAAGAAACAGATGAAACAGGACGAGAGGGGGTTGGTCATTATCAGGATTATCAGAAACATGATGAAGATTATCAAGAAAGCTATCAATAGTTTAACGTAGTTGAAATCGTCTGGGACGAACAAAAACATGCCAACGATGATAAGTGATAAAGGCATGATAAGGTACATGGAGCAGGCGTAATTAGAGTATCCTGATGAATTCAGCATGTATATGACTATGAAGAAAACCCCTGCTATAGGTAGAAGACCGATAACCTTTTCCTTTGAATAGTCGGTGTCTTCTTTATCCAGTGTAAAAAATAGAAGAGAAACACTGGAAACAAACATGATAAAGACCAAGACGCTTAAGCACAGTGGAAGCATGTCGAAGATACCTACCGGGCTTACGATAACATCTTCATCGCCTACATCAAAGCCTAACCCATCTAAGATGGAAACAACCTTTTCTTTGCATCCATGATTTTCTCGCTGTACGGAACCTACATCCAAGAAAGAACTCAAGATCAATGGATACCTACCTTCGAATCTGATGGTCCCATTAGAGTCGACCCATGCCTTCATCTCATCGATATCTTCCCAATCCTCAGAAGATATTATCAACTGTGGAACGGATCTTGTTTCCAGCTGACATGATCCGCCTGAACAACCGCCTTGAGAGGTTGTAACGTTCGCGGTCGTGTTCTCGATAGTTATATCCTTTTTTGAGATGTTACGATATATGTCTGAAAGAGTTGTTCCGTCGTTCGCATCGAGTTCTACTGAGAAAGAGAGCCCCTCTTCTAATTCCATCGGGAAAAAGATCACTTGTATTACGGATAAAAAGAGGATCCCGACGATAAGCATAACCAGGTAGATTCTTGCTTGTCTTTCTTCGAAAAGGTCTTTCATCTTGTTTTATAATATGTATCAAACATATAATTATTTCTTTGTCGAAGACGCAAGATATTTTTTCTTTTCGGGGGTGAGTTGGGCATGAAAGTAGATACAGATATGCTTTAGATCGGGATCTATATCTATCATTTGCAAAAATAAATATATCATCGTTCAAATCAGGGGTTGAGTAAAATGTTGGAAGTTAGAGGGTTATCGAAATCTTTTGGTGATGTTGATGCAGTCGTAGATATGGATGTCAAAATAGATGCCGGCGAAGTTTATGGTCTAATAGGGCCCAATGGTGCAGGTAAAACTACAGCTATCAAATGCATATCGACCTTACTTAGACCCGATTCAGGGACTGTGAAGATCGACGGTTACGACATATCTGTGTCTCCAGAAAAAGCCAAGAGGAGTTTCGCTTACGTTCCAGAAGTTCCAAACCCTTATCCACAACTTACCGTCGAAGAACACATCAAATTCGTTGCAAGAGCCTTCGAGATGGATGATTGGAAAAAAAGAGCGGATAGGATGATAAGTGGTTTCGATCTAGAAGATAAAAGAAAAGAATTGACTAAATACTTATCCAAAGGTATGAAACAGAAGGTGAGTGTGATATGTGCTTTCATCCATGAACCAAAGACGATCTTGTTGGACGAACCTCTTATGGGCATCGATCCAAAAGGAGGGAGATATCTGAAAGATCTTATCGATAGGGCCAGGAAGGGAGGATCATCGATCATAGTGAGCTCTCATATGCTCGATCTGGTGGAAGATACATCGACACATCTAATGATAATGTCCGAAGGGGAGATAATCACGAAAGGAACGGTTAGGGAGGTCGAGAAAGAAGCTAGAGCCGCTGAAGGCGCTAGGTTAGAAGAATTATTCCTCAAGATCACCGAGGGAAAATGATGAAAGACTCCGACCAGCTCAAACTTTTAAAAGATATCAAGAAACGGGTGATGATAAACACCCTGAAGGACATGATGAAGGGTAAGAAAGGTCTTGGGGTAATCGGGTTCATCATCCTCTATTCATCCATGTTTTATTTCTTTTTTTCAGAGTTTTGGAGTGGTATCACTATAAGCTCGGAAGACGTTGTTTCCTTTTACGTTATGGGAGTGCTTTTGAGTATATTCATCTCATTATTATTAGCGATCTTCAGCTTTTCTCTACAAGAATTCGAGATCGAGTATCTCCTCCCCCTTCCAATAAAGAAAAAGAACATATTCATGGATAAATTCTTGCGGATATACAAGGTTACCTTGATGATCCCTCTAGCATTGACTCTTCTTTTTCATTATATGATCAGAGATAGTTCTGGAGCGAGTATTTTACTTACACTACGTTTATCCGTCGGGCTGTTCTTAACAACTTCCGCCGTTTACCTTTTTGGCACATACCTGTCAGCCGTTTACAATCAGATATTCGACCAGAAGAAGAAGAGGATAGTCCAGGGAATTATTACCATCATATTAATCGCCTCAGTGGGGGAAATATGGTATTGGTTGATGGGTCTCGATCCGTTGAGTAATGGTTTTTTAGAGATTATCTATTGGTTCCCTATCAACTTGCTCATCGGTCCGATCTATCTCAGCTTTATCCTAGGGGTATCAGGCGGCTTATTGTCATTTTTGGTAACCCTATCGTTCTTCGTCATCGGTAACGTTGTATTGTTTTACCTCGTTTGGAATTTCGAATATCAGATATTCGAGGATAACTATCAATTGTTTACCTCACAAAAAATAGAACCGCTTTCCATCGAAAAATCATCCGAAGAGATGTGGTGGAGAAAATATCTGATCCCGGAAACACCCTATTCATATCCCGAGATCAAAAAAGGGACCACTGCGATATTCGAGAAGAACATTTTGAGTTCTATAAGGGGTATCGGTGATCTTATCTCACCTTATATGATAATGGTCGTTTCTCTCATCGTCACCCCTCTCTTTTCGAGGATCGATCTGATATATCTCTTCATGATCTTCGTCATAACGGTTGGTTTGACCGATGCAGCCATGAACGCCAACATGATGGAGTTGAGCTGCTTCTATATCGACCGCACAATCCCATGGGACCTTGAACGATTGGCATTTTATACCGGTCTTTCAAAATTGTTCTTCTGTGTGATCTGCTACGAGGGGTGGGTCGTTTATTCTTTAGTTATCGGCGTGATCAACAGTTTATCAATGTTAGCTGTTTATGCTCTCATGGGGCCGGCGATGTTCTTCATGTTGTTATATGCGAACCAATTCGGTTTTCTTTGGGGATCGTCACCTGAGGATTTCTCTCGGGATAATTTCAAGATCGGCGGCATATGGGGCTCAGCGATGTTTTTCTTACTATCCATCCTGTTGATATTGGCAGTACATTCCTACGTATCGGCCTTGATAGACACCGCTTGGAAATTCGTTCTAATAATACCTCTGGTACTGGGTATAGGATATATGTTCATCAAGTTATACGATCGAGAATGGAAGTTCCTTACAGTGAAGAAAAGGAGGACTTCTTTGAGGAAGTTCGGGGCGGCTTCTGTCTGCATAATCCTGTTTATAGGTTTTTTTGGAGGTTTCTTCTACTACATAGAAAACAGACCTCCGAGCTATGATTTTATGATCGATGAAGAGATGGTGATGGAGAACAAAACCTTCTATTTCGACGATAACATCTACATAGTAGAAGGGGGTGAACTGACCATCAGGGATTCTACATTAATATTCAATACCTCTGAGGACGATGCTTTCGGTATTTACCTAGACCGAGGCGGTTCACTCGATGTGATGAATTCCACTTTTAGGGGTGGAGTTGAAAAATATGGTGTGAAAGTGATTTTGAGAGGCGAAGCTTTGGTCCGTGATTCTATCTTCAAGAACGTTTGGGGTGATGAATGGGATAAGAACGGAGAAGGCGGTATCGAACTGCACAGCGATGATATATCTTTTGATAACGTTACCATCGATGGAGGTATCACTAACGGTATTTACATAGAAGATTGTTCTCCTGAGATATCTAATACTACTGTAAACGGATGTGCGGATGACGGTATCGAGATCCAAGAGGGAGCACCGGTGGTAAAGGATACGACCATCACTAACAATTCCTGGGGTGTTGTGATATTCAATTCTGAAGTAACGAAATTCTATGACTGCAAGATGAGTTATAACAGTAAGGACGGAGTGTATTGCGAGAAATCATCGGTTGAATTATACGGGTGTGAGATAAGTCACAACAGAGGTCATGGTCTTGAACTCAAGAAGAGTGAATATCTATCTGAGGATACCGTTATAGAGCAGAACTATGGAGGGGATTTGAAAGAGGGATGAGGTAGAGTTAAGGAGTTGGTTTTTTGTTTTCTGTTTTTTTAGTGATCAGTGAAAGGGGGTTTTTATAATGAAATCGATTCGTTATAATTATCCCAAATTTCCTCGTTAGAAATATAGTACCCATCTTCTACATCGAATACATTAACCCTTTCCAATTCTCTTAAGTAGTTAAGTGTTTTAATCTCTGAATGCGTTTTACCTTTGCCATATAGTGTTTTTTCAGTTCTGATAAAATCTTTAACATCGAAATGCAATCTTTCACCTTTAATAGAAGAAGTAAAAAGATTTGAATTTGTGATCCTGATGAAAGGCGTTAGATGATTAATTCTCATTTTTTCTTTTAAGAATGGATATCCTTTTTCTAATATTTCAGATAAAATAGTATCTAACAACTCCTGTTCATCTATCTTTGTTTTAGAGTTTAAATAATATTTATTAATCTCTTTCCCAGGGATTACTTTACTATCTTTTATATCTATGAAGTTAAGATTATTTAGGAAATCTAAATAATTCGATTCATGTTGGTTCAAGAGATTTTTTGATATTTCGTTGTACTTTAATAAAGCCCCGGTGACTTCTATTATCGGATTTAATCCATTACGTAGAATGGAAGCTTGAACAAAATTTTTCTTAGCCGTGTTCAATAATGCTCTTTCTGTCTTATTTATCAAACGTCTTATTTCAGCTTCTGTCGAGTTTATCAAATCTTCTTTTTCGATCCAATCGACAACGTATTTACCTTCTTTTTTATTTACTTCAAGGGCATCTAAATCTTTTAATCCAATGAATTTTAAAACTGTTTCCTTTTTATGCTTATCCTCTATAACTTTAGGTAAAGAACATCCTAGATATATCTGTCCATTACCATTTCCATCTAAATTTTTATTCGAAATAAAAGCTGCCCTGCCGTATTTTTTCTGGACTTCAAAATTTATGCTATCTTCCAATTCTGAAATTGACTTAAACGTTGATTTAGCAGAGCTAATATCTATCGACCTCTTTTCGAGTTTCTTTTTCAATCCAACAAGTCTCTTTGCCTTTATAAGTATTTACCCAATACCTCATGAATCTTTCCTCAGGCAAACTTACTATGGTTGATTCGTCAGACGCACCTTTATTATATGAAATGAGGCCATCCCATATATAAAACACATTGTTCTCATCTATTTCCAAGATAATTACTGTATGGTCTATCCTATAATTTTCGTCTGCATCCCAAGGAAATTCACTGTCACCAAAATAATCTTTAGATAATGTTACAGTGGGTAATGATTTTAAATCATCCCTGATAATCTGTTTTAAATCTTCTGTGCTAAACTCAGGTGTTCTACCCCTGTCAGTGTATTTAAAAATACATCTAAAGTTTTTACTTTTCATCTCTTTATTTAGTTTCCCACTGATCATTTTCATATCTGCTGAAGAGGCGTATCTGTTTGTATACTCGCACATGACATTTATGTCGCCTTTTGAAATTTTAAATGGGTTCTTTCCTTTACCATTTTTAAGAGAAATATTTACGATCATATTACGGATACAAGTTGGAAAACAGTCATTTGTCTCATATTGTGGATAGAATTCTTCAATCTTATTAGCAATATCATCATCGATTACAGTATCTTCAGGGGCCATCATTATCCTCAATATATTACCATATGATTTTATTAATTTTATATGGGTTTGACGTATTTATCTGTTTCTATATCTTAAACTTCAAACAAATCCATTCAGACTTGACCAACTCTGGACTATTATCCTTCGAGATTCACTTAGTGGTGGGTGGTTTAAGGCAGAGTTATTCCTTAAATTTCTCCGTTATAAAATCGCAATTTTCACAGTACGCCGAGTCATCGTATTCTACGTGTAGTTTTTTTGACCCACATTCAGGGCACTGGGTTATGTATCTAGATCCTCTTATCGGTTCTTTATGGGGTTTTTCCTCCTTATTAGACATACGGTTTCTGACAAATAATCCAGTTATCAAAACTACCACGAATATGATCATACCTCCAAAACACGTTTCATCAAAAAATAATAACGAGGAAATCGCCCACAAAAAGGCAACTAAAATGGCATAATTTATTGGGTCCTTCAACCAACTCTCAAACCGATCTATTAAATTTCCCATTTGACCGATTGAATAGATGTAATTTTTTATTTAAGATTTTTTTAGAAGAAAAGTTTTAAAAATAATCTTTGTATTATGTCCTCGAGGTAGAAAAATGACATTTACCGTAGGATTTATCCTGGCATATGTGATCGGCGTGATTATTTTTGCTGTGTTGGCTGGACGTTCTTCTTTCCATACTTTAGAACCGAGTGAAATTGCTTTCAACTCAAAACTAGGGGTGTACCAGAGATACTACGATGGGCCAGGTGTGATAATAACTGCCCCATTCATTTCTAAAGTAACAAGATTAGATTATTCTAAAATGGATTGGAGAGAACAGTTAAGACAAATCGCAATCGAATTAGATCTTGATCAAAAAGAGATCCAAGAGATAAAAGAAAAAATCGAAGAATCTAGGAACAAGATAGTTTGATATTTTAGTTATAATCTACAGGAAAGTTTACCAAATTTTTCTTCGATATCTGCATCAGTTTTCATTAAGACGTGCGGTTGGTGGAGAGGTTGTGGGATCGCTCGAAGGCCCGATCATGTTAAATTTTAAGAAGTAAATGATTTATCCGTGCTGTTCTTCATCCTGAAGGTCGCCTTAAGGGTCTATTTTTTTGCACATGTCTAATGATCTTTCCTTGGAGAATTGTATCAAATTCTTAACTAAATTGTGGGTGATTTTGAAGTAAATAGTTATACCTTAAGTTAGCATTTATAATATTATAGAGGGTGTAAATATGAAAAATCATCTGATAGTTAAGGAGAGGGGTAGATAGCATGACCAACGATCTGATGTCAGCATTGATCTATTTTCTGATAGCGCTGATCATCTCCACGATCATCATATATGTGGTGACGAAATTGTTCGGAGAAAAAGAGGGCATAGGAACTGCGATAATGACCGCTCTAGCAGGCGCGATAATATACGCCTTGGCAGCCTTTTTCTTGGGCGGTGGGATAATCGCAGCTGTATTAGCGGGTATAGTTTGGACCCTCGCAATAGCAAGCCTTTACGATATGGGTTGGTTAAAAGCGATAGTAACCGCGGTGGTCGTCTGGATCGTGGCTATAGTGGTAGGAATATTCCTTCCTACTCTCGGAGGACCTTTCTGATAAGTAAAAAAAGGAGGTGAAAATGAATGGCAATATCTATGGACTGGGGAAAAATATCGCTGCTGTCTGTAGTAGCATTTTTAGTTGGCTGGTGGCTAGTTGGACTCCTATGGGCGGTGGTCATCGCGATCATAGTGCTTGTATTAACTGGAGCACTCAAGATAGGAAAGTAGGGGAGTTAAAACGGAAAAATATATCCTCCGAGATGTGAAACTATACGGTGAAAGTAGTTATAGGATCGATGATCAATGACCCCTAGTGAGTAGCTAGGGAGGTTTGAAAGTGTTTTCTCCCATCTTCTCTAGTTTTTTGGTAGTGTCGTGTGACCATGGCAAAATATGCTGTTTTTAATCCGTGAAGTTTTTTTAACTATCGCCGCGTAGATGTTTTGGAATTATGATATGTGGTTTGTGTGGGGGTTGGAGAACGGATCTCTATTAACGATAAATTCCCCGTTGTCCATCAACTCATGATCCATCTAGTCTAACTAGATGATCATAATTCAAATTTATCAATAAAATTAACTCGGTCAAAGCCTTTGACCTTTTTGTAAAGCTTTTTATCCGCCGTGACAAGTTCGACGTCCAGTTCTCTAGCTAATGCTATATAAGATGAATCGTAGATAGTGATGTCATTTTGGAAGGCCAATGAGATTGAATCATTTAGGATATCCGAGTTAAGGTTGATGATCTCATGTCCATCTCTAAAATCGATTTTATAGCCTTTTTCACATCGTCTTCTCCAAAATTAGGATTATATCTTAGAGCGTTAGATAGCTCGTATAGTAATAGGTCTGGAAAAACACCTACTTCCTCTTTATTTCTAATCTTCTCTCTTATCTTTAACGCTTCTTCCGTAAATTTCTCTTCAGAGAACCATTTCACGATGATCGAGGTATCGATAACAATCATCTTGCTTCCCGCCATCGCCGGATCTCTTCCACACCATTCCAGTCTTTTGATTTCTTCCTGAGTTCATCCTGGATCTTGATTGCCTCTTCTACCTTCGTTTTATCTCGAAATTTAGACACGGTCACGAGGTCAACCTTATCCTGGATGGAATTGGTCTCGTTCTTCATCTCGGTCCACCTGTACATAGATACCTGTTTCTATAGTAAAATACTTTTCCATCCTCAATGTCTTGTATGTTATCTGAGAATTATAGTGGAAGACAAAACCTCTTTGTAATTCGGTTTTGTCATCCACTGCTTTACGAGGAATTACATTCCTCGAAGTATCGAAATCAGCGATTTCGATTTTGTTAGAATTTTTGTCAAAATTCTTACACTAGGTGGAAACGCATGCGTTTCCAGCAGAAATCAAAGACACAAAAAATCACCAAAAAGTTATGTCTTTGACTATATTTCGTTTTGTACAGAGCGGGAGATGAAAAGAA
>JBNJFO010000011.1:0-18043 GCA_051746905.1 Thermoplasmatota archaeon | reverse complement strand
TCGTATAGTTCACTGACGTCTCTGATAATCCATGTTCGTCTCTGTCGACTATAACTTCCCCTCCGACTTCACCTTGAGAGATACCCTTCAAAACGTTCCATTCCATCATCTCACGCTCTCTTTCCCGTTCTCTCTCATTTTCACTTTCCTTTGTTTCATTGTCTGTCATCCGGAATAGCAGGAACATGTCTTCTTCAAAAGTGTAATTGACAAAACCTTCATTTACATCGATATCCAAGGATTCATCCCATGGTCCATCCCCTCGAGAAATCGAAAGGAGCTTGGCTGTGCGATTACCAAATGATAAGTTCAGATTGGGTCCCTCTTGTTCACCGACTTTAAGGTCACCTAGATCGAAGCTGACTCTTGCAGGTTCATTTTCTTTTTCGTCTTCTTCGGATTCTAAATCGATCTTCATCAACGCGGGGGCGACATCATAGATACTGATCTCTGTATCATCGCCCTCGATCTCATACCGAGCGCCTTCTATTTCCGTCTCTTCGATGGTCAAATTTTGAATCACCACACTCTCGAAAAGTAACAGGTTCGTACTGTTCGTACGTAGAGTGTAATTGCTTATGCCATCTTCCAACAGGTCAAAAGAGATAAAACCCCCCTGAGTTCCATCCCAAGACCTTCCTATACCTCTTTCTCTTCGGCTTTCTTCAGGATCGTCCACTTCGGATTCAAGGACGTCGCCTGTGTATGCATCGAGTTCTAGTTCGTACTCTCTTTGGTTTTCGACGATCTCTATCTCATAGGTGTAATTACCGTTCTCTTTCTCGAGTTCGAAGCCGACCAAGATTCCATCTACTCTCTGATATGCGATGTCCAGCGCTTCTTCGTGTCCTATTAACTGGTCCCAGTCAGGATTCAAATCACCGTCATATTCCGTTACTTCAAAGTCAAGCTCTTCACCCGTGTATGCATCGATCGCTATTTCTTGTTCATCTCCATCTCCTATGATATCGATCTCGTAGGTATAATTCTCATATTCTTCCTCGTCTAGTTCCAGATCAACTAATGTTCCATTGTATCTTTCAAATGCGATGCTCAATGCCTCTTCATGCCCTATCAATTGGTCTGAATTGGGGATTGAATCGTCCTCTTCTTCGTCATCATATTCCTCGTCATCCATCAACTCTGTATCAAAATTTTGTATCTCTCCATCCCCGATGACAGCAGCGCTCAACGCCGTCGTCACTAAGAACATTGAAACAATAGCTATAATTGCAACATTGACTAACATTCTATTTTTCATATCATTTCCCTCAATTGGTAATTAGGAATGGACATGTATATAAGCGTTATGTTACTATTCGCTGTTTATCTCGATCGATCGACAAGCATATATCGGTAAATCCTGCTCCATTATCAATCCAAACGGTCTTACAACTTTTTTGCTAGTACGGTTTATGCAGGAGTTCCTTATATCGTGCAAGGAAGAACAAGTTTCTCCTCCTTTTCATTTTTCTTTTCGCAAGCTCAAAGAAGAAATGAATGCGGGGGATTGATGTCCCCCTTTACTTCGGAAGGCTAATCGCCTCCCTGCGTATTCGTAGGAACTCGCTACGCTCGCTCCTACTCTTAATCACTTTTCTCGCTATGCTCGAAAAGAATGATTAATGCGCTGGACTACCGTCCACCCACTTTTTTGAAAAAAACTTTTATTAAGGGCTATCTTTGATAGCCCCACACGTTTTTAGTGCAGTTTTTTTACAAAAAAGTGCGAGGGAAGGGATTTGAACCCTCGGACCTCTGTAGGACAGCGCCCTCAACGCTGCGCCGTTGGCCATGCTTGGCTACCCTCGCAAATTGTGAATGCAATTTGCGTGTTGGATGAAACGAAGTTTCCTGCTGACTCGCAGAAATGAGCTTGCGAATTTCGAGAGTAAGGAGGAATTTATAATTCCTCCGGACTCGCAATTTGGAGTGAGCGTATGCGAATGCAATTTGCGCGTTGGAGGAAGCTGTGCTTCCTGCTGCGAAAAAGGGAACTTGGTTCCCTCGGATTGCTTTAAGAACTAATATCAATATAGATTCTACTAAGGGATTTAGTATTTTTTCTAACAAACCGACTTATTTATCTTATTCGATATCCTCGACCAATTCGATGAAGTGATCGAGTTTGCCCTGTAGAACCTTCAGGCCTTCTTTCAATACCTGTTCCGCGGTCAACGATCCATCGGTTTCGTACCGGAATATGAATTTGTCTTCTCTGCCGTTAACTTCTATGGCACCGGGTTCGCACTCTTCGATGCAGGAATTACACATGGTACATGATTCGATATCGTTCAATTTTATCTTACCGTCTTTTTCTTCGAATATATCCTGAGGACAGATATCTATGCATTCACCGCATGTGTCGCACTTGTCCATATCGACTTCGATCTCTGGATAGTACTTGTATCCGACCCCGCTGGTCGGCTGCCACTTCGCGTGATCCTTAGCAGTTCCAAGTTCCGCGGTTGCGTAGATCAACAAAGCTTGTTCGTCGGTTAATTTTACTATCGGTATAAGGTCGTCTACAACTCTTAGGTTGGATTCTCCAACTGGATTGAGGTCACCGGAATAAACCGTACACGGTCCTTTTTTATTCAAACTGTAGATGACCGTGCAGTTCGGACAACCTTCACCGCCACATTCCTCACATTCGTCTCTGTAATTGAACAGTTCGAGGTCTGTAGGTATCGGGATCAATCCCAATCTGTGGGCGATTATCTCGTCGAATAATGGTGTGCTGCTCTCGTATTCTTTGTCCTCTGTTTCGCTTCCGATGGTCCCAAGATGGAATTCAACATCTTCTATAGCTAGTTTTGGAACATCTGCGATAACGACTCTTCTTAATGCATTTGCAAGAGTTGGATTAGCTTCAGATAGAACAATCTTAGCTTTCCTTTCCTGCATATCTTCTAGTTCGATCTTCATCTTTCCACTTTATTATACTCTTCTACCCCTTCTTCCACCCTTGGGTTTCGTTGTGTCGTGTGGAATCGGAGTAACGTCCTCAATTGTACCTATCCTGATACCTGCTCGAGCAAAAGCTCTGATTGCGGCCTGTGAACCTGGGCCCGGTGATTTCGATTTACTTCCACCTGGAGCTCTCACTTTAACGTGAAGATTCGTGATACCTTTCTCTCTGGCTTCGTCAACGACTTTCCTCGCCGCTTCCATAGCAGCATAAGGAGAAGCTTGATCTTTATCTTGTCTTACAACCATACCACCAGAACACTTTGATATCGTTTCAGCCCCGGTGATATCTGTTATAGTTATTATAACATTATTATAAGATGCATACACGTGTGCAATACCCCATTTACCCATGATTATCGTCTCCTTCTTCTGTATTTATTCTTCTCTTTTTCCTTCTTCATCTGCTCTTGGATAGGGACCGGGCTTTTCTCTTCATCAGGTCTCTCAGGATGTAATTCATCTGACATCGGTGAACCTTTGTAATAATTTATCGTCGTTTCCTCGTCTTTAGAAACGATATAACTGGGTATAGTAGTTCTTCTACCTTTCACCTGTATGTGCCCATGAGTTATCAATTGTCTCGCCTGTTTGGGCGTGTGAGCTAATCCTTTATGGTAAACTATAGTTTGAAGTCTTCTATCGAGAATATTTTCGATAGTCATATCCAGAACATCGTTTAGATTCAATTCTTCCCCTAAAATATACCCGTTACTATGGAGTTTATCTATCAGAGAATCCATCTCCTTAGATGCTTGTTTATCCCCATATCTCAAGCGAGCTTGGAGATTCCTAGCGTGACCTCTTATCTTCTTCAATCTTGACCTGGCTTTCCAGAATTCTCTCTTATTTTTCAATCCATAGTGTCTCAGGTAGTCGTTCTCCATATGGATTCTATCTTCTTGCCAGGGATGTGGTGGATTCTTATATTGTTTCCTGCTGTGTTTTGGATCACCCATTCATATCATGCTTCCTTTTGTTTTTGCATCTGTTTCTTGATCTCGACACCGAGAGTCATTCCGGTTCTGCCATTGGATCTCGTTCTCTGACCTCTTACTTTCTGTCCCCTTTCGTGACGCACACCTCTATAACAACTGATCTTCTTCAATCTGTTTAGATCTTCTCTTTGTGCCATATCTAGATCGGGACCGAAAAGATGCTTGTTATCGCCAGAGTATGGATCTCTCTTCCTATTCAACATCCAATCCGGAACATCGTCAGAGAATTTGTTCAGGTATTCTCTTAGTTTATCAACTTCTTCGTCCTCCAGACGACCTATCTTTTCATCTGGATTCACACCTGATTCTTTTACTATACTCTCTGCTACCCTAGTTCCGACTCCTTTGATACCTCGGAGAGCGTACAAAGTTGTTTGCTCCCCGTCGAGGTCCGTATTCATCAACCTGACTATGTAGTTAAAGTCTTCTTCATGCTCTTCATCAGACAAGTTACTTGCCTCCATTTAAATTTACAAGGCTATTATACCGTATGGGAGAATGGCTAATCAGCAGGTTGTATAAAAGCGTTATCCTTACGTTGCTTTTAGTGCTGAGATAGCCTTTCACTATCTTATAATATCTATCAACAATATACTTTATATATAGATTGCCTTCTAATCAGTATCTGTAGAATATTGGAAACAAAGGGTTGGGCACAAAGGACAGAATCTAAAAACCACAATTCTTAAATAGGGTATACCTTTGTGTCTCACAATAACCTGTAGGAGGTTAAACCGCTTGAACTACAGGAGGTATCAAATTGGCAGAAAATAATATTCAAAAGGCAGTAAGTAAAGCAATCGATTCAGCGCCCGACAGAAATTTTAGAGAAAGTATAGATCTAGCGATAAATTTGAAAGATGTTGATCTTTCTAACCCAGAGAACAGAATAGATAGAGAGATTATTTTACCGAATGGAAGAGGTAAAGAGATAAATGTAGGTGTTTTTGGAAGTGGTGAGTTAGCACTACAAGCTAAAAAGAAAGCTGATACGGTTATCGAACCGGATGAAATTGATTCTATAGCTGAAGATACAAAAGAAGCTAAAGAGATAGCCGAAGAACATGAATTCTTTTTAGCAGAACCACCTTTGATGCCGGTGATCGGTAGATCTCTTGGTGCTATTTTAGGCCCCAAAGGTAAGATGCCTAGTCCGATAACACCAGATATGGACCTAGGCGAGACAATAGATTCGTTAAAAAATACGGTCCATGTAAGATCAAAAGATAGAAGGACATTCCATGCACCCGTTGGAACGGTTAGTATGGATATAGATGATATCACAGAAAATATAGACACAGTTATCAAAAGAGTGATCTCTAGTCTGGAACGGAGAGAGAACAGCATAGACGGTATCTATGTGAAAACGACCATGGGACCAGCAGTGAAGATAATGTGAGGGGATATGGATGGATAACGTACCAGCATGGAAATTAAAAGAAGTCAAAAAACTGAGCAATCTCCTGGAAACAAGTCCGGTCATCGGTGTGGTCGATATAGAAGGCATACCAGCTCTACAGATGCAGCAGATGAGGGCGAAATTGAGAGGGACAATGAACCTTACGGTGTCAAGGAACACACTCATAGAGAAAGCACTAGATAACGCATCTGAAGACAGAGAAGGTATCAAGGAGATCAAGGAACATCTTAGTGGACAAACAGCTTTGATATCAACGAATCTGAATCCCTTCAAATTATACAAGAGGATGGAGGATACTAAAACCAAAGCACCTGCAAGTGGTGGAGAAACAGCACCTGAAGATATAAAGGTTGAAAAAGGTGATACACCTTTCAAACCTGGCCCCATCGTAGGTGACCTTCAGAAGGTGGGTATCCCAGCATCTATACAAGGAGGGAAAGTTGTAATCAATAAGACTAAAACGGTAGTAAAAGAAGGTGAAACGATCTCTCCAGATCTAGCCAGGATGCTTACAAGGTTGGAGATACAGCCCATAACAGTCGGTTTGGATCTGAGGATCGCATTCGAAGAAGGGACATTATTCGATAAAGATACTTTAGATATCGATTCTGATCAATTCATCAACGATCTCAAATCATGTGCAGCTTCGGCTTTCAATCTATCGGTGAACGCAGGATATCCGACGAAAAAGAATATCAAAGCACTAATCTCGAAAGCACACAGAGACACATTCAGTTTGGCCCTGAATTCAGATATAATGACATCTGACACGGTCAAGATCAAACTTTCAGAAGCCAGCATGACCATGTTGAACTTATCTTCTAAGATCGATACAAGTGCTTTAGACAGTGATCTCAAGGAGAAACTTGGAATAGAAGAAGAACAAGTGGAAGAAGGGGAACCTGAAACAGAGAAAGAAGAAACGGAGGAACAAGAGGGTGTAGAAACAACAGAAGAAGAAACAGAAGAAGACGATGAAACAGAAGAAGACGATGAAACAGAAGAAGACGATGAAACAGAAGAAGACGATGAAACAGAAGAAGACGAGGGAGATGACGAAGATGAGAACGAAGAAGAAACTGAAGATGAAGAAGATAAGGAAGTCGATAGCGATGAATAAAACAGTTAAAAGAAACGAAAAAATAAATCTAAATGAATTTTCAAAGGAGGAATAAAAATGGAATATGTATACAGCGCTTTGGTTCTTCATTCCGCAGGAAAGGAGATAAGCGAAGAAGGAATAACTAAGATTCTGGAAGCAGCTGGACTAGAGCCAGACGAATCTAGAATAAAAGCTTTGACCGCATCTTTAGATGGTGTAGATATAGATGAAGCCATCGCAGAAGGAGTAGCTATGCCAGCAGCTGGTGCAGCACCTGAAGCAGCAGCGGATGAGACAACTGAAGAACCCGAAGAAGAGGAAGAAGAGGAAGAAGAAAGAGACGAAGAGAAAGAAAAGGAAGAAGCCGCAGCAGGACTTGGATCGTTGTTCTAGAGATAGAAACAGAGATTACAGGGTTAAAATGGAGGAAACCCTCCTCCTTAAAACCTATTCTACCATCAGCACATTTTAGTTTATTTTCTACATAATTTTTATTTGTTTTATTTTTTAAAAAACTCTATTGTTATGCTGTTCTAAAGGTTTTCCATATTGTTGTATATTATACTATTTTCTCCACAAATATTAATAAGGGTCTTTGTTATTACGGATTAAAATAAAAAAGGGGTCTATTCAGATGTCATCGATCGTTGAGGAAGCACTTTCAAGGGATGAAGAAGTTAGTAAGAAAAATGATTATCAAGACAAAGAGACGGATGAGGAATTGAAGAACGTCCTTAGAAGTCTTAAAACAAATATCTACATAGTCGGATTGGGCGGAGCAGGTTGCAACACGGTGAATAGGATATCCGAAGAAGGGATCAAAGGAGCAGAGATCATCGCTGGGAACACCGACGCCCAAGACCTTCTTACTGTGAGGGCGAGTCGTAAAGTTCTGATGGGTAAGACTACCACTCGAGGTCTGGGAGCTGGAGCAAAACCGGAAGTCGGAGAAAAAGCAGCTGAGGAAGCTGAAAAGAAATTTAAGGATATTTTGGGAGATGCAGATATAGTATTCTTAACATGTGGACTAGGCGGTGGAACAGGAACAGGATCAGTAGGGACAGTAGGCAGGATAGCAAAAGAGACCGGTGCATTGACCATAGCAGTTCTTACCAAGCCATTCAACGCTGAAGGTAAATCACGTGCACAAAATGCAGAGTGGGGGCTTGGTAGGATAGGAAATGTCGCTGATACCGTCATCACTATACCAAATGACAAGCTTTTAGAGATCGCACCGAGACTTTCACTCAACGACGCGTTCAAAGTCGCCGATGAAATACTCATGAAATCGATAAAGGGGATGACGGAGATAATAACAAAACCAGGGATAGTTAACCTCGATTTCAATGATCTAAAGACCATCATGGAAGGCTCAGGTATGGCTATGATAGGCATGGGAGAATCTACGGCGAACGGTCAGAAGAGAGCTCAAGAAGCTATCAGCAACGCTATCAATTCACCGTTATTAGATGTGGACATCTCTGGAGCGAAAGGAGCGTTGATCAACGTCACAGGTGGTGAAGATATGAGTGTCAGCGAAGCAGAGATGGTGGCTGAAGAGATCGAAAAACAGGTCAGCCAGGATGCTAAGATAATCTGGGGATGTAATGTTGATCCGACACTTGACGACAAATTGAAAGTCATGCTGGTCGCTACAGGAGTCAAATCAGAACAGATAGCTGGAAAACGAGCTGTTAAGAACAAGAAATTGGAACAGGTAGCATAGTAGCGAAGATAGATCAAGGAAGATCATATCATATCGATTCTTTAGAACCGATAAGCTCATAGATGAATTTCGCAGCTAGTGAACTTGTTATCTCGGAAGGGTCGTATTTAGGGTTAACTTCAACGACATCCATACCAATTATTTTACTGGAAAGTTGAGAAATGGTTTTTTTGATGATCTTCGGCTCGAGACCGAAAGGTTCAGGGTTTCCAACTCCGGGTGCAAAAGAAGGTTCTACCGCGTCCATGTCGATAGAGATATAGATGTTATTTCCCGACTCTCCTAGATGTTTTGTGAGCTCTGAAACAGGATCTTTATTGGATGTTAATTCATCGGCTGTGAAATACTTTGGTGGTTCCTTATCGAATTCTCTTTTAGATATCGATCTAACACCGACCACGGCATGTTTATCGACATTATAGAGCTCTGATATCCTTCTATTGGCCGTGGCGTGGCTTCTCTTATTTCCCTCGTATTCATCTCTGAAATCAAGATGTGCATCGAAAACGATAACGTCTATCTCATCAAAAGCGGATATCACGTATGGGCTGATCGAGTGTTCACCACCCATGACTATAGGGATCTTGTTATCCCCGACGATACTCTCTATCTTTGCTCCCAGAGCTTCACCGATCTGTTCTATAGATCCAAGATCATCGATATCTCCAAGATCGTGAATAGGGATATCATTCAGAGATACGTCGTATTCCATCATATATGGTTCGAAGCAGTAACTAGCCTTCCTGATATATTCAGGACCTTGATCACAACCAGCCCTGAATGACGAAGTTTTGTCGAAAGGGACTCCTAAGATCACATAATCGGATCCTTCGTAACTTCCATTAGAGCTAGCGAACATAGAATATTAAAATCTTGGATTATATTAAATAATTCCTCAGACTCTCGTTAGCTTTTTCTTCCCCATGGTCTGCATGAACATTATTTCCTGTCCTTGTTCTATCTTATCCATCATCTCATCATCATCGATAGCTATAGAGAACGTATCATAGGTTTCTAGATCCATTATCTTTGCTTCAGATCCGCTGAGGCTTATGACCTGACCTTTCTTTCTATCTATGATAGGAACTCTTATCTTATGTGTTACTGGATTGATCATACTGTGCTTTTTATTATCGAAAAGACCGATAGCTTCGATCCTAGCTTTTGCTTCACCGTGTTTGCCAGGTTTTGATGTGTCTATCTTCTTTATCTTACAAGGCTCATCATCTATGATAATATAGTGATTCTCTTTCAGGTTCCTGATTTCGTTTTGTTCCCATGCCATAGTATCTGAAATCAAAATACCTTTTTGTATTAAAAAGATTGTGCTAAAAAAAGGGGAAAATGTAGGTGAAAAGGGTTTTAGTTACGGATATTGGCTTCAGATCTATATCCTTCCAGATTCTTCTGCTAGTTCCTCTGCCATCTTGACATGTTCTCTCAATAAGGAAAGTCCGCCCTGCCAGAAGTCTGGATCTGTAACATCTACACCTATCCTCTGGAGTAGGTTCTTCGGATCATCTGAACCACCGGCTTTTAGGAGTTCCTTGTATTTTGGAACGAATTCTTCTCCTTCTTTCTTGTATTTGTCGTAGAGTGCTAATACCAGAAGTTCACCGAAGGCATATGCGTAGCAGTAGAAAGGATAGTGGACGAAATGAAGAACGTAGGACCACCAACATCCGTATTTTTCTCTCAGCTCTAATGTATCTCCGAATTCTTTCTCATTAGCTTCCATCCACAGTTCGTTTATCTGCTCGGCCTTCAGCTCGCCTTTTTCAGCATAAGCTTCGTGCAGCATCTGTTCGAATCGTGTCATGATAACCTGTCTGAATACCGTTGCAAAATCGCTCTGAAGTTTATCCGAAAGGAGAGCCAATTTGTTCTCTGGATCATCGACCTCGTTCATCAATTTGTCGAACAATAGCATCTCACCGAAAACGCTAGCCATCTCAGCGGTCGTCAATGGAGTGGACTGCTGAAGCACACCTTGGTCCCTAGCGAGATATTGGTGTATACCATGTCCGAGTTCATGAGCCATGGTCATCGTATCGCTTGTTTTGTCAGTGAAATTCAGTAAAACAAAAGGATGCACGGAAGGAACGGTGCTCGCACTGAAAGCTCCGCCTCTCTTTCCTGCTTTTAATTCAGCATCAATCCAATCATTATCGAAGAATTTTTCAGCGATCTCTCGCATCTCTGGGGAGAATTTTTCGTAGGCATCCAGAACTTTCTCTTTACTCTCTTCGAAGTCAGTCTCAGGTATGGTCCCGGGAAGTGGGTCGTATCTATCGTAATCGTAGAGTGTATCAAATCCGGTTATTTTCTTCTTCAATTTGTAATATCTATGAACAATATCCATATTGTCCATCACGGCTTCCATGAGAGCATCTACAGTTTCCTTATCCACTCTGTTAGCCAGATTCCTCGGTGTCATCGGATCTGGATAATCTCTGAAATCTCCGATAGTCGCATGGTTCTGTACTACATTGTTGAAGATGAATGTCAGTAGTTTATTTTTATCTTTAAGCGCTTCTGTAACACCATCAGCTGCATTTTTTCTGTTCTCACGGTCTGTATCATACAGAACTGATAGAGCTTGATCAAGGACCATCTCTTTTTCTTCCCCGTCAACCTCTAGAGTGACCTGTATCTCACCGATCGTTTGGTCGAACAACCTAACAAAAGCGTCTTTGGCAGTATTCTGTAAAGATTCGATTATCTGTTCTTCATCCTCTGACAACATGTATGGTTTATATCTTCTCCAGTGTCTCAGATAATTTTTATAATGATCTAGAGCTTCGTTTTTCATATAATCCTCAGCTTTTCCTTCATCTAAGTTCTGCCATTCGAGTTCGAAGAAAACCAATTTGTTGTTGACCTCACTAACTTTTTTCTGAGATTTCTGTAGTAAAGCCCCTCGGTCTGGGTCTTGAGTGTCAAGAGAATAATACAGCATCGCAAAAGATGAAACTTTATGTATCGTTTCTAAAATCTCTTCATAACTCTCCATAGCTTCTTTCAAACTTTCTGGGGAGATATCACCGTTCTCTATCTTTCCTCTATACTTATCCCCGAATTCATCTGCTTTATTCAACGCTTTCTCTATATCTTTCTCTATCTGGGGATCATTATGATCTTCATAAAAATCTGTCAGGTCCCATTTGATTCCATCAGCACTGCTTGACTTATTTTCAGGCATATATATCCACCGAATGGGGCTAATATCTACTACAAAATAAAGTTTCTGATTGTATTATAGGTGTTAACGCATGTAAATCAATAAAAATCATTCGTCTTCGACAAAGTAATCATCCATATCTTCAAGTAACTTTTTCTTCTTGAACGGCGGAAGCACGAGATAATCAGGGTGGGTGCGGAGATCGATAGGATCTCTATCGAAATCATCCTTTTCGATGAATCCATATCTCAAGAAAAATCTTCTAGCATCTTCATTTATCGGTTTAGTTATCAAGTATCCAGGAGTTAGATTGCATATCAATAGCAGCAATCGATAGCCCAATCTCCTTCCGCGAATATCTTCAGATATCTCTATTGCTCTGAGAACATAAACCGGTTCTCCATCATTAGCAGAATCTTTCCATTCTTCTGTATAGGCCCATGCTAGTATCTCTTTTTCATCTACACATACGATAAAGATAGGTCTCGGGAATTTACGAAGCCAGATCTTAAAAGTCCTTTTATAATCTGGCATACCGAGTTCTTTCAATAAGGAAAATGTTTCCCTCCCAGCCTCATTGATTCTAAATCGGTCTATTTCCTCAGGTTGAGAAAGCTGGATGCATCTCCAACCACGGTGCCTTCTAAGCGTTTCCAAGACTAACAACCGTCTTTATATTTTATTTTTTTAATCTGTGTAAAGGATCCAAACACAATCGTTGTTCCTCATGGTCATGTTCAGTTCTGTTTCTGTGATCCCAGCTCTTTCAAGTAGTATAGGAAGCCATTCGTCCGGAGCTCTTTTACTATCTGCGTTGGGAGTAACAGCTTCTATCTGAGCGTACCTGACCGTTTTTCCACCGACTTTGATCCTTTTCGCTGCTGCATTTCTGAAGGTCTGGTGTATTATACATTGTGAATCTACTGAACCTGGTTTCACCGTCGCATTATAGTATTCAGCTACCTCTGTGTGTATGCCTGCGAATTCACCGATACGTTTCGTGTATTCCTGCCATCCACGTGTGAACGGGCATGTCTCAGTTACAACGCAGTTGTTCGTTGGACATTTGACCTCTTCGAAAGAAGATATTATTGATTCTCCTTTCTCAAGGCTCTCCTTGAAATCATCCCAATTGCTGTATTCTTCTTTGGGCATGCTTTTAGCGAGAGAGGTCGCCAGACTCATGAGATAATTGTTCATCCCTGCAGCACCTTGCTTGTCTCCTATATCTTCAAGGAACAGGTAAGCTGCAACATCGACAAATGGATTGTGTGGTCTCAACTTCTTCTGTTTATCTTCGTTCATATTTATTCAACCTCCTCTTTACCTTTCAGTCTTGCACCTTTCATAAGTATACCATAGACGCAAGCGTAATTTCTCAGAAGGCTTCGCACATATTCTGGGTTTATACCTATCTTTTCCAAACTAGTCGTATTTATCTTTGTATCTCCTCTAAATCCTCTGTTCGCAAGCTGAACACATTCAAGCGGTTGATTCTCTACAGTTATGTTCTTCGAGACCTCTGATCTGAATTTCTGGTGTATAACGCAGAAATTACATGTCGCGGTGTTCTGTACAGTATTATTGTATTCTTCCGCAACCGCTCTATCGGCTTCAGGGATCTCTCCAACACTGTAACGTATACGTTCTATCGTAGGTGTGAACACACAGTCTTTCAGTGCGTATATATAACCTACAACATCGCCGTCCACGTCAGTTATCGCTAAATCTGTTAAGGCAGTAACGTCACCTTCTATAGAGAAGGCGGTCCTTCCTTCTTTTAGCGCAACGTTGAATGAAGGCCATCCCATATACGCTTCTTCACCGATTCTTTTGGCTAGGTTCTCTCCAACTCTAGACCAATATTGTATCGCTCCTTCTATTCCAGCTTTCTCACTCATATTTTTTATTAGAGATACCAAGGCTACATCAAGCAAACTATTTCACCTCCTTGGGGTTAGTTGCTTTTAGGTAAATCTTCCACCTGTTTCTTTTCTCGGTGGTTATTTTATCTTGATCTATCAATCCTTCAATTATTTCTTCGATCTTATCCTTCTCCAATTCTTCGATATTCCTATTCAATTTGGATAATGTACAACCATCATCGTCTATGTTTTCCCACACCATCTTCTCTTCCTCTCCTAAGCCCTCTAAAATATCATCGACTTCAGCTTCGATAACTTCTTCATCCATCTCTTCACTTCCGTTCTCCTCATCCCCATCATCTTCCATATCAACTTCAGATCCTATTTCCTCTTCACCTGCTTCCTCTTCAAGCTCTTCATCTTGATCATCTGATTCCCCTTCCACCGCTTCACTTTTTTCAACATCCCCTACCTCTTCTTCGATATCTTCTTCAACTTCCGATCCATCCTCCATCTCCACTTCTTCTTCAACGTCTTCCTCCTCCCTTTCTTCTATCCTCTTGTAGATGGTCCAACGACCCCTTTTAAATCTCTTTATAGCATCCTTTTCCATTAGCGAGTTCAATTTTTCTTCTGGATCGCTCACAACTTCGCCCACCGATTTCTCTATCTTGTTCAAGGTGCCTCCATCGTCTGGTATCGCATAGTAAACGAAACTCTCTTCGTCTGTTAGTTCAAGGTCGATGTCAGAAGATTCTTCAGCCTTCACCTTTTCTTCAGAACTCTCTATCTTATCTTCCAATCTGCTTATCTCCATCTCGTAGGAGGCCTGGATCTCGTCTATCTTCTCTTCAAGCTCCTCTTTATCCTCCTTAAAATGATCGAGCTCCTCCACCTTCTCGTTTATCTCTGAGAGGTCTTCAACAGATCCTTCAAGCTCTTCCAATCTCTCATCGAGTTGTGAAAATTTTTCATCTATCTTGATGTCTAGGTCTTCTTTTAATGATGATAAGTCCGTTCTCAATCCGTTCATCTGTTGATTGATCTGATTAGTGAAAGTGGATAATATGTTCGAAGTGTTGTTCAACTTGTCTTCCAACTTTCCGGTCCTCCTGATGAGGTCTGTTGTTTTCCCTATAGCGAATTCTAAACTCTTGGACTTCATCATAGAACGGAAATTCTTAGATTCGTAACCTGGTAGGTTCTCTTCAAGCTTATCAAGAAGCTCAGTATATGTGCTGTGGATCTGTTTAGCAGATATCAGTTTTTGTTCGATGCTTTTAACTAGGTTCCTGACGTTTATAGTTCTACCATCGTACTGGAAGAGCTCGCTGCCGCTGGTCCTGGTCCTCATATTTTCCAATGTTGTTTGAACCAGATCTTGAGTCTCCCTATCGCCAAGGTTATTTCTCATGGTCCCTACTACGTCTTCTAAAGTGTCTTCATATACTTCCTCGAGTATATTCGGGGGGACTTGGGAAACATCTAAACTTTCTCCAAAACCCATCTCTTCCATGACATCGAATATCTTCTGATCTACTTCGTGGATATCTTCCTTGACATTCTTCATCTTCTTATCGACGGTTTCCTTTTCCACTTTCTTCTGGGTTTCTCTATCGATATTTTCTATCTTGGATTCTGTTTCATCTATGAAACCACTGAGATTATCTTTCAGGTTCTGGATATTGTCCTTGAATTGCCGATAATCGGTTTCTATATCTTGTAAGGTGTTGATTATCTCTCCTTCCCAATGAGACTTTGATTTGGCTTTATCATCCGGGATATCGGACCGATTATTTTTATCCTTCTTCACGTCAGTATCCATCTTAGATCCTCATAGGAAGCTTTTCAATTTTTGCTCCAACTCTGTTCTCCACTGTCTTTTGTACTCTTCTGCTTGAATATCGCCTATCATACCTCTTACATGTTCATCGACTATCTTGTCCAAGAACTTATACCACATCTGTTCATCCATATATGGTGCAGATGTTCCGAGTTGATTGAAAGTCATAGAAACAGCTTGGTCTACCGAACCGACACCGATCGTTTTTTCTATTTTACTCTTGATGAAATCGAGTATCTTCATATTCTTCTTGTACTTCCTCGTATGTTTGAATCTATCTACGAACAACTGTCTGGATAATTTATTCAATTCATCCTTGACTTCTTCCGAATATTGTGAAAGGCTTTCTTCATCAAGTGGCTTCTGTTCAAATATATGTTTGATAACCTGACTAGTATTGACTACGTCTTCAAGTAAAGAACCCATATCACCGAGACTCGATTTTTTAGATAGTATAGATGCGATGAAAGCGTATTCACCTACTGAAACAACTATAGCCATACCTTCGTCCCATCTCTCAACCGAGATATCTAGATTCTCACCCTTCAATTTTCCAGCAAGGTAAGGTATATTGGATTTGAAGGTGTTCAGCAAACGATATTGAGTCGGAGTAAGGTCTTCGGGTATCGAGGAGGAAAATATACGTCCCCCTGTGCCCATGAACAATATCATGTCTATATCTGACCTATCCCTCAATCTACCCAACTCTATCTCGAGCATGTATTTTAGCTGAGATACACTCTCCGCTTCCATCCTACGATCAAGTTCCTTCTTCTTCATATTTCCAGGATTCAATATATACACCTAATCTCTATATTCGGACAGGATAATCTCCAGTACCTCTTTTGGAGAATAGTCGTAGTTCCACTCCTGCCTCATATTTTTCAATCTCTCCATAATTATATCTGGAACACCGATAGCTTCCGCGGTCTCGATTGCATCTTCGAATTCTTCGTCAAAGCTCTCGATCCTTTCTTCTTTTATCTCTACAGGTGTAGACCTAACAACGACACCGGCTCCTCTGACGAAGACATAGGGGTAAAGTCCTTCTCCGTGATTGGTCCCCCTCATCTTTATGATCTTGAATGTACGATTGAAAGCACCGCCCACAGGATAATATTCCAGGTGGAAAACACCGTCTGATAAATAGATCGGTAGTAAAACGTCCTCTCCGATTATCTCACCGGGTTTTGAGTGTTCTTCTACGGTTGCGATCACCGTTCCGAGTTCTTTCAATGGGGTAAATAATTTTTCGAGTAATTCCCTCTGAGATAACCTATCCTCAGTGGACCATATAACAGGGGTCAGAGGATCTATAGCGACTCTTGTTTTTATATCGTAGTCCTTCCTCGCTTTGACAAGTTTAGGCAACTGTTCTTCGATCATCTCTTTGAAATTCTGTCCACCGAGGTGGATAAAGAACAGTGATTCTTCGTGATGCTTTCTCATGTCCCAGCCCATCATCTCGGCTTCTCTCATTATCTGTTCGGGAGTTTCTTCTAGGGTAACGAATAGCGCTTGTTCACCCTTCTCTATTCCCTTCATCAGAAATTGTACAGCGAACGTCGTTTTTCCAGTACCGCTTGCACCTACGACAGTTATCGCGGAATTCTCGATCAGTCCGCCTTCTATCATCTGGTCGACACCATATATTCCAGTTTCTATCCTTTCTACCATGGTTGCACCTCTTTAACTTTCTTCTTCATCTTTTTTCGTAACAGTTTTTGATACTAATTGAGCAAAACTCTTGCTCTTATCAGCCTCTTGAGCAAGGTTCACTATCTCATTATTTTTGATCTCTTCACTACCTTCTTCACCGACGCTACTGCTTATCGCTTCGGCGAAGGAGGTCGAGTCTGCGATATCACCAGAGATCTTCGACATCGTCTTCCACGGGGGTTCGATATCTTCAGATCCCTCGTCGATCACACTTTTTCCATATTTGTAGTAAGTAAGACCGATCTTGGTAAGATCCATCTCATCATTTATAACATGATATGACTGTAAAACATTAACTCTATAATCCAATTCATCTTCCATTATCCCGAGATTATCCGATATCACATCTATATCATTACCGCTTCTTATCTCATCTATGATATCTTCATCCGTTTCATCGAGAGCTATCTTATAGACAGCGAGTGGCTGCAGGTCGACTTGGAAGACACATTTTGGATCTCCGGCGTTTATACATTTGACCTCTTTCACGTCTGCAGGTATACTTAGGTCCTCTGTGAAGAAATCTGAAAAAGCATCCACAATGATATAACAAGTTTTCTTATCTTCCACATCAGAATATATATTCACAACAGGGTTGTCTTCTATAGAGAACAACATCTTAAAGTTCTGTTTCTCATCGATATTTATTATGCCCAAACCGATCTCTTTGAACAGGTTCTGCATGAATTGGAAAAGAGCTGTATTCTTAACTTGATTTGGATTATCGGATTTGAGTAATTTTCTCGTTTCTTTTGGAGGAACTTTTGATGATCTTATTGCGGTTTTGAGTGCAGACTCTAATTTCGTCAGTTCACCTAATGTCGTGAATTTTTTAGCTAAACCGCCTCTTTCTCCGCCCATGTTCACCCCTCCAATTTCTCCAGATTCTTGCCATTTTTCGAATTCAACACATCTCTAGCTTTTTCAGTCAATTTTCCATCCTCGATATAACCCTCTTCCTTAGCTTTATTTATGTGATCATTAACAGTTTCTGGATCGATAGATAAAAGATCTCCGATAGCCTCTTTTTTATGTATTCCCATACCCCATATCTTCAAAGTTGATAAAAAAGGATCTTCTTCTAATATCTTCTCTTGAATGTAAGGTAATAAAAGATGTCTCAAGGCAAGAAGTTTCTCTGCATACTCCCCCCTAACTTTTATGTTTAAAGAAGGGATACTGAACTTTAGTTCAAGTGGATCCTTGCTCAGAACCTCTA
>JBNJFO010000010.1:0-18572 GCA_051746905.1 Thermoplasmatota archaeon | reverse complement strand
GGCGAAAAGCATCCCACCTATGCAGTCGGATATGTAGAAGTAGGATTTTGTGGTTCCAGGTGGACTTCCGAGTATTTCTAATTCTTCTGGATCATCTTTTAATTTGTTCACGAAATCGAAGGTTACACCGTGGGTGCTCCTCGGCCCGACTACATTAGCGAACCGGAACGAAACTGAGCTCATGTCAAAGGTACTGCAGTACGCCGATATCATGGCCTCACAACTGAGTTTTGAAGATGCGTAAAGTGATATGGGTTTTAACGGTCCTAGATCCTCTGGCGTAGGTATAACATCGGTCTCACCGTAAACGGTCGACGTGGAAGTGAAGATGATCTCTTTCACATCGTTCTTCCTCATAGCTTCAAGAACGTTGTATGTAGCGACTATGTTCTGCTCCAAGTGAACGTATGTATCTTTAGCTCCCACTCTGACATCCGGGTTGGCCGCTAGATGGAAGACCATGTCACACTTTGCTATCTGTTCGTTCAGTGGTCCTTCGTCCATCACATCCTCTACGACCAGTTCGAAGTTTTCGTTGTCATCTAGATGTTCAACCAGTTCCCTCTTTCCAGACGAGAGGTTATCATAGCCGATAACTTCGTTATCCGCTACCAACGCGTCGACTAGGTGGCTCCCTATGAAACCTGCCGCCCCTGTTACCAATATCTTCCTACCTTTCAAATTCATATTATTCACCTGAATGATTGTTGTTCTTTTGTTATCAAGATGACATATACTTTAGGTATTTCGGTTCAATCACGGAACTTCATGAAACGGTAATCACTCTTCGAGAAATAATATAGGAATATGAATATAGCTATAACAACTATAATTAATCCGATCCCCTTGAAAAGACTGGTTTGGAAGGCCTTCAGGATAGCGTCGCTGAGATAGTATGATATCCCTGCTATGAAGAAACAGCCGGAGAATGCACCTATGGTTATAGCTGCCCATGCTTTGTATTTATCCAATCCGATCACTTTACCCAGTATCGAACCACCGACACCTCCGCTGCCTTGGAAAGGAAACACAACGAATAGAATCACACCTATAAAGGCGACTTTGGATATCCACGGTTTTTCCTTCATCTTCTGGGCTCCAAAATTTTCGAACCTCTTGATCCACGGACCCAAGAAGGGGATCTTCTCGGCGATGTAGAAGTTGTATAATAGGAAATAAGCCGTGACTGAATCCAGGTAAGCTATGGAACCGCCTACCAGTATCACGATGGAAAGAGGACTGAACGCTCCGATCCTGTTGAGTTCTCCCACAAGAAGTGGTATCACACTTTCCTTGCCTGCAGGAGGGACGAAGTAAGCGAACATGCCTGAAGATACTTTCCAGAATATCGATTTATCGTAGATCACGAGATACAACAAGAAGATGTATGAAAACGCTATGATGAATGGAACGAAAAACAGGACGACTTTGCCTGTCGTAGACTCGAAAAATTCACCATCTTCTTCCAAATTCATCATGGGTTAAGTGGAAGGGTGGATAAAAATACTTTTGCAGTTCAATTCGTCTTCGCTTTCTCACCGAAAACTATCTTCTCACCACAATAAGGGCACTGGATCGATTCAGCCTTCTCGTCCTCGAGAGCTACCTCGGTGCCGCACACTGGACAGGCTATTTTTTGTTCGGTCATCTTCTCACTCGTGAGCTTTTCGGGTAATTATTATGGCATGGTCTTTCTGCCATCTGCTTATATCCGTTCTACCAAGTATATCTAGACCTTCGTTTCTTAAAGTGTTTTCTACCTGCGAATATATCTTGTTAGGCGATTTCGTCACATCTATACTCCTGCATTTTACGGCTATGAAACCGTATTTTTTCTCTTTTAAGAATTCCACATTCTTCAAGAATATCTTGGACTGGTCCTTTTGAGAGATATCCTGGTAAAGAAAATCGACCTTCGGAATTATGTCTGAATATTTTTCTGGCTTACCCGCATCTTCTAAGATCGGGAATATGTTCTTACGATGTTTAGAAAGTTCGAGGAGGTTGGTGTAAGGCTTGCCAGATAACTCTACTGCGAAGACTTTCCCGTGAGTTAGAATATCAGCAACGTGTGAAACGGTAGTTCCGTCTCCAGCGCCGAGATAGAGAACATCCATATCATACTCGAGCGGTAAGCTTCCCTCTCTTTTCAAAAATGCCGCTAATTTGCTCCTCCTTGGATCCCAATGACGGTATTCTTTATCCTTGTATTCGAAGAGTTCTTCTCCATATACCGCTCTTCCTGGAGCTAGATTCAGGGTAAAATACTCATTTCCTTTTTTGTATATCCCGTCACTCACTTCTTCGAAGTTCATCTTAACTCATCTAGCACGATGGGTAACGCTTCTGAGAACCTTCTGACACCCTCTTCAGGAACTGTGAAAGAGATGCGAACGAATTTATCTCCAGCCTTATTTGAGAGGTAATTTCCACCTCTGACGAAAACATCGTGTTCGTAGAGTAGTTTTTCCTGTATCCGCTGAGGGTCGAGACCGGTTTCCTGTATATCCATGACGAACATGTTTGTACTGGACGGATAGACGGGTAAGTGAACTCCGTCTATCTTATCTACTGTGTCTTTTATCAGTGCTTGATTCTTTCTAGACTGCTCGATCATATCTCCAAGCCACTCATCTTTGGTCTCTAGTGCTTTCATAGCTCCTACTTGTGCGATAACATTAGCTGAGAGTACATTAGTTCTGTATCTATGAAGCAGATCGGAATATTCTTCAGGCATTATCAGTGAACCCAATCTCATCCCAGCGAAACCTATGCTTTTTGAGAACGAGTAAACGAATATCGTCTTCTCTGGGTAGAAATTCGAGGCGAGCGCGTGTTCGTAAGCAAAATCTCGATAAGTTATGTCATGGATCAGGAAGATATCGTTATCTTCTGCTATCTGGCTTATGGCTTTGACTTCATCGGGTGTGTATCCCGTGCCGAGTGGATTGAGGGGATCTATCAGTAATATCATCTTGGTGTTCTCATCCACTGCTTCTTTAACTTCCTCAACTTTCATCTTGTAAGGGTCTTTGTACACATATATCTCCTTTGGAGTAGCTTCGGATAATTCGATCTGGTGATGGATAGGCATGAAACTCGGATCCGAAGCTACAACGTTATCTCCTTTATCGAGCATAGCTCTTGTCAGGGCATAAGTGGCTTCCATAGCTCCGTTCGTAACTATGTTATCGAAACCATCGGTCAGTCCAAGGTCCTGTAAGATAAGCTCTTTAAGCCCTAAAACGCCTTGCTTGTATGGGTAAAGGTTGAACTTATGTTCATCAAGGGCCTCTTTCATCGCTTCTACTATCTTCGGAGAAGTCTCTAACTGGTTCGTATTCTGACTCATCCAGACGATCTCATCTTCTTTTTCGTGAGCATAAACAAAGGGATCTCTTTCCACGTGAAACACCATGTCAGGGGAAATAATATTAGAGTATAAGCTTTTTGGAAAGCGTAGAAAATTATTTATTTGGCTTACCTTTTAGTGCGGTTAACGTGCCCAGATCGGATTGGGTCTGGGTGTTGGTCTTTGTGAAGTGAGTTGCAAAGTCCAACTAAGTCGCAATTTGTATCACAAATTGCGTCCTTAAGAGGAAAACGTAGTTTTCCTCTCAGTCGCAAAATTTCACTGCGTTCAATTTTGCTCCCGTGGTGTAGTCCGGCCAATCATCTCGGCCTTTCGAGGCCGTTATCCGGCCAGAGATAGCCGATCACTCGGGTTCGAATCCCGACGGGAGCATTTTTTTTCCTTTTCTTTTAAAAAAATGCGAACCAGTGGAAAAATTGTCTGTTCATTTTTCTGTCGCGAGATCAGTTTTATGTTTGTTTTTTAATATAGTAGTTACCAACATATATAACTCTACACCAACTTTATAATCACCCTTTCACTCACAACCACGATGATACCGCTGTGGATACAGATAGTGCTGCCCTTCCTGCTTTCAGCTTCAGTCGTCGTCGGCATAAGCGTTATCGCGGAGAAGTTCGGCACTAAGATAGGCGGTATCATCGGAACACTCCCGTCGACGATAATCGTAGCTTATGTGTTCATATCTCTGAATCAAGGTGAGAACTTCGCTGCTGAATCAGCTTCCGTAGTCCCGGCTGAGATGGGTGTGAATATTCTATTCCTTTTCATTTTTTCTGTTCTAGCTGACAGGAGAGTGACCACGACAGTTGTTGCTTCTCTAGGGCTCTGGTCCGTGCTCTCTCTTGCCCTTTATCTCACGTCTATGAACAACATCTTCGTATCAATGGCCATATTTTTTGCCGCTTTCATAGTGTCACTTGTCATCTTGGAGAAAAAGGTTAAAGTCAAATCCGTCGGTAAAGTCGATGTTGAATACACGCTAAAAAAGATCATGTTCAGAGGTGTCCTAGCCGGGATCGTGATATCGATCTCCGTATTACTGTCCAACGTTGGCTCCGTCTTGAGCGGCATATTTTCAGTCTTCCCGGCGATATTCCTCTCCACGATGTTGATCTTTACCAAAGAACACGGCCCTCGTTTCGTTGGAGGGACGGCGAAGTCCATGATATTCGGAACTCCAAGCGTTGTCAGTTACTCTGTTGGTATCGCTCTTCTTTTCCCGATGATTGGTATGGTTTGGGGTAGTGTAGCTTCTTTCATCATCGCCCTGATGGTCACGCTGACTCTTCTAAAATTCCGGATCAAACTCGCATAATCATCTTTTTATACCATCTCTACATTTAACCTTCCATGGATAATCGCACGGCTAAGATCGTGCTGCTGGGAGATGGCGCAGTCGGAAAAACATCGCTGGTCCGAAGGTTCGTAGAGCAGAAATTCGATGATAAATACATCACGACCATAGGTGTGAACGTCAAGAAAAAGACCCTGGAAGGCTTGAACCTCAAGTTCATGATATGGGACATCTACGGTCAGAAGCTCAATACCGAACTCCACGCATCGAACTATTCCGGTGCTGAGGGGGCTATAATCGTATACGATCTTACACGAAAAAATACTTTTGAGAATTTGGACTTCTGGTTGGAAGACCTGTTCAGCGTCACGGGAGAGATACCTTTCGTAGTCCTGGGGAACAAATTCGACATACTGGAAGAATTCAGGAAAGATGTTGGATCTGTTGAAGATAACTACGAAGAATTCAGGGATTATATCGACAAAAACTACGAGGAGGTTATCGATTACTACCAGTCGGTATACGATGAGATGCCCTCCTTCAAACCGGTCCCTTCTTCAGACCTATGGAGTTGGGCTGATAAAAAAGGATCTGAGTTGGATACTGATTTCTCTTACTTCTTCTCGAGTGCTAAGACCGGGGAGAATGTGGAGAAGGCTTTCAACCAGCTCGGAAAATTGATATTGAAAGGTGATGAAGAATGACTAAATTAGTTTCTATGCCCGCGGACATGGTTTTATATTTGAGAGACACCCTCCAGGAGACTGGTGGAGAAGAAGAAGCGAACTTTGCTGTTTACCAATTCGGTAGAGAATGGGGGAAAGAGATAGTAGATATAAGTGGAGAGAGCTGCGGATTGGATGAACTCAAAACCAAAGCTACGTTGACAGCTGTACACTCAGGGATCACGAATGTGAAGATGAAAGTGGGTGAAGAGATCAAAGCTAAAACCTACGACGCCAATATCTATGACAATTATTTTCTTTCGGGATTCCTGTCAGGGGTAGTTTCGGAACTGCTAGGCAAGGATTATGTTTGTGAAGAACTAGGGGGAGAATTTTACCTCTACGAAAGTGAAGATCAAGTTGAAAAAGAACTTACCGAGATGGTCGAAGAAAAAGTACCCGCTATATCCCTGTCAAATATGGAAAAAGGAGAATCTTATCTTGTAATAGAAGAAAATAAGAAAGCTCCGATCACCTTCGATGTTTTCATAGATGCTCTGAAGAAAGGGATATCCGGTCTATGTTTCACAAGGTTGTTCCCCCCTAAGATAGAAGATGAATTCGAAGGCGAAGATTTTCCATTGTTCTGGTTGAGTACCGTGGATGGTGGTGAAGGTATCAATACTATAAAACCGGATAACTTTGAAGGGTCTATGTCCAAGATAATCACCTCATTTCTGAAGGCGAAAAAAGGCATAGTTATGCTGCACGGTATAGAATACCTAATAACAAACAACGATTTTAAGGATGTTTTGAACTTTATCCAGAAGATAAGAGATATCAACGCACTTAATGAAGGTGTGATATTGGTATCACTCTACCCCGAAGCTCTGAATAAAAAAGACCTGAATAATCTAAAATCAGAACTGAATCAATACAAAGGTTGAGAATCTAAATATTTCCGCTACCACTTTATCTTCCATTCTGAAAAGTGATCTCCTTTTAGCGAACACTTTGTATGTTCCGCTTCAGCATCTATATCGATAGTTTCCATAACACCTTCGAAATAATTCGTCAAGCTTCTACAGAATAACGGCGTTGCAACACATATATCAAAACCCTTTAAGACCCCTTCTCCAGAACCGGTCTTCTTGCCTTCGAGTCTTCCGAAATCGTAAAAGTCGGTCCAATATCCTTTCGATTTCTTTAACAAGGTTCGAGGTTTTTTAGACCATTTTACATACCAACCCATCGTCTCTTTCATATTGGGTGCCCTTTTGCTCATCATATCAAAATCTCTCTCACCATAGAGATCCAAATAGCTCTTAAGAAAGATCAGCATATGTTCGAAGGGATATTTTTCACCATATTCTATCTCTCCTGTATGGCTCGGACCGTCGTATCCCTTCTTGATCATCTCTCGAAAAACATCATCGATCCCGTCTCTCCCATGGCTCCTTTTTACACTTTCGTATTTACCCAACAAAGCCCTTCCATATACATTTAAACCGTTAACATCTATACCGTCCATAGATTATTCCTCCAAACCGATATTATCAAACTAGCTCCTATTCGAGCTAAGGGATATTATCTTTCACACTCGGAACAGAATTGTATTACAATATATAAATAGGTTTCGACTTCTATATTTATGAACTACAGTTCGATCTCGATATCGTCCTTGGTGTTGATTATCGTCTTGACCATCTTCTTCCCTTTGTGAAGGCGGTCCTCCCACATCCTGTGACGTTTGGGTTTGTATTTATTACCGCTGAAAACGGACCTCAATCCAGCTTTCATCTCATCCGTCCCGTGCCTTCGGATGAATTCTATACGTTCGGTTTCAGACATCTCTTCCTCTATCGGAGGTTCATCGTTGATAGCAAAATCGTCAAAAGAAGACTGTTTTACCATCTTGGACATCTCATCCATCATCGTTCAACACCCTATTGGGGCAGGTCACCTAAAAATTTTTCGTGAACAACTCCTTAAAAAAACTTACGACATAATTATAAGATGCATTCATAAAAAAACATTTAAATACTTCCTGCTTCCCTTTTAATCACGAGGGTGAACAAATCATGAGAACAAATCCCGGTATATCGCAGTATAGTCCCTTCTATTCTTTTAGAATGGGTACACCTAGGACTTACTCCGATTTGGGAATTGAAATCATGGACCTAGACTTCGCTCGAGAAGAGGGTGTGAAACTAGTAAACGGTCATAAAAAAACACCACTTGAATTTTCGGGGTCTGTAAACTGTTGGAGCCTCCAGCCTTTTTTTATTGGTAATTTCCTCCTCAACCAAAGTTTTCAACGGCGAACTAAGACCCTACAGTATGTAACTTATGACCAACGTTCATTTTACGTTCAACGGAAAGGGACGTTGTGGGTGACACCTACCGAGCAGGGAAAATTCTCGCATAACTTTCTCGATAGTTGAGAGAAAGAGGGAGTCTAGAAAAACGTTCACCCTCACAAAATCATTTATGATAGATGAGTAATAACAATAGATCATAGCTATAAAATACCAAAAAAGTGAAAATTAGGGCCCCTGAGGCTGTTCGCACCCTCCCAAATGAACAGTCCCAGGGTTCTATTTATAGTGATTTCGGACACCGTACACTTCTCTACATGATGTTGTAGATGTTTTATCGTCTTCTGTTATTCTCCCGGAATATATAATAAGCTTTAAGGACTATATAAATATAATGTGAATAACTAGATTATTAATTAATAGAGGATATATAAACTATGGCTTTATTCATCGATATTTTCTTCATCTTCATCCCAGGGCCTGTAACCTTCGAAGTTCGCATGTTGAAGAAAATTTTTTCGTTTTTCGTCGGGATCGAACACATCTAACTTTCCGCATTTATGACACAATACTCCTACGCTGAAAGTTGTTTTATTGCCACACTTACCGCATTCTCTCGTTTTTGGAAGCAACAGTGACTCGCTGAGCTGCAGTTCCACCCTGGCCAATCTGGATCCGAGTAGACCTATCTGAGTCGATAATTTTTCGATGATATCTTCAGGGCCCATCTTCGAAACCCTCATGTCTTCAAGTTCTAAGTATCTCCGGTAGATCTGTTTAGCTTCTTCAGAGGAACAGATCCCTTCCTTTACTATATCCACCGGTGTTGCCCCTTTATCGAACTTCTGAAAAGCTTCTTTTTCTATCTTTTGTTCTTCTTCGTTATTTTCAGCCATCTATCCCATTCAAAAATAAAAGCCCTAGAGCATTATATAAACTTGATTAAAGACCTCTCATATTCATCTCTCGTTATATTGGGCTAATAGTCGTTCCACCGCTTCGAAGGAATAATCATCCTCGCTTTCATCATACCAATCTTTGACCTTTTCAGCGAATCTCAATACTTCCTCTTCCTCTAGATCCTTTATCTCTTCCTCCAGGTCGAACTTCTCGATGCCGCTGTCAGCTAACATCCTTTCCCGGGATTCATAAGGTATGTTACCCAGTTCTGATGCATACGCTAGAAGTGCGTCTAACAACTTTCTAGGGGTTTCAATCTTCTTCTCAGAAACGACGTCGACAACATCTTCGATGGAAAGCTGAAGGTTCTCTGAAACTTTGGACGAAAGGATCTTGAAAGCCGTCTCTACGTTCCGACCTGTTTTCGCCGAAGTGTAAAAACTCATATCGAAAAAATGGGAATTCGTCCTCAATCTATCGGGTGTGATCCTTTTCTCCGGAAGGTCGAATTTATTTACCGCCAAGATGATCGGGTTAGAATCACTAGATGTCTTCTGATATTTGGGTATCCATTCGTTCAATAAGCTGTCGAGAGAATCTGGCCGGGTTATGTCGGCTACCGCGATAGCACCGGTCGACCCCTTGAAAGCTCCTTCCCTGACTGTGTGGTAAGCTTTCTCACCCATTATATCCTGGATGACCAATTTGATAGTTCCTCCTTCCATGTCTATCTTCTTGGTGTAGATATTCGTTCCGATGGTCTTGAGATATTCGTCACCAAAAACCTGTTTTACGAAACGGATGATCAGAGACGTTTTACCCACTCCTGCGTCACCGAGGATATTGACTTTCTTTTTTTCTTCCACCATTTATCTCTACTCTTTTGATTTGAACATTTTAAGTAATGAATCTTTTCGATAAATACATTTCGTAATTCACTCTTCCGTCAAAGAGATCACTTCCATCTCCCTCTCCAGTATGCTCACCTGTCTACGCTCTAAGGCGTTCGGACTCACAGTTAGTACGAATATCGCCCCCGATTCAGAAACAGTATCCACCATGTGTCTAAGGAATTGGATGGTCGCATCGAAACCGGAGTTGCTTATAAGGTATTCTAGTCCATCGAGCAATATCAGTGATCCATCGGATAGAACCTCCTCCAGTTGCCATGTTAAACTCTCTAGATTCGGGGAGATCGTATCGAAATCCGTACTTTCTTTACCCGTTAGCCAGAAGACCCCTGCATCGTTTATCCTGAAATCTTCCTTTATCCGGGAGGGGTTCATCCTTGAAAAGATATATTTTTGTTTGCCCTTTTTATGATCCCGGAACACCTTGAACCCTTTGTCTGCCCTCTCTTCCTCTACAAGATAACTCCTTCCTTCTTTGAATTCGACCTTTTTACTTTCAGATCTCTTTTGTTTATCTTCTTTCTGGCCTGCTAAACTCTGCTTTACGGATTCTAATGTTATCTCCTGTTTCAACAGCGAAGAAAAAGCAAGTATCCTGTTCAAGGCTCCCTCTAGTTCTCTTATATTCTTCGTAATATTTTTGGCAAGATATTCTTTGATGTCTTCATCCAACGTTATATCCGAATTCTTCAATTTTTCTTCTATTATCCCATACCTGGTTTCATAGGTTGGAGAACTGATATCTACTACCAAACCCGACTTGAATCTGGAAACCAATCTGTTCTCGAGGGAGGGGATATCTTCTGGAGGTCTATCGCTGGAAAGAACAACCTGGCCGTTGTTGGATTTTACCTCGTTGAATATATGAAATATCTCCTCCTGTAGTTCGTCACGTCCCGCTAAAAACTGAACATCGTCTAGAAGAAGAACATCGATATTATAATAATCATCCTTGACCTCATCTGTGGCTTTTTTTGAGTCTTCCTTTGAAAGGTCTGAGGCTAACTTTGCAGTGGTTGTATACCTGAGATTTAGATCGGGATGATTATACTCTATATACCGCCCGATACCTTTCAGAAGATGTGTCTTACCCATCCCTGCAGGACTAGTTATGAAAAGTGGGTTGAACTCGCTTCCCGGCGATTTTGCCACCTCCGTGGCGGCTGCGTAAGCGAATTTGTTGTTGGGGCCGACTACGAAATGATCGAAGGAATAATTTTCTGAGAAGGGGCCTTTCTTTTCTTCTTCCTTCTTTTTTTTACCCTCTTTAATCACCATGTCATAAACTTCGATCTCTTTCTCCTCTAGTTCCTTCTCCTGGTATTCCTTCTCTATCTTTTTCTTCTCCTCCTCCTCATCGGCTTCTTTCTCTACTTCTTCCTCCCCTTCCTCCTCGATCTCTTCTTCGACCCTTTCTTCTAGTTCTGTAAATACTTCTTCTTGGGACTCTAACTCTTCCTCTGTGATCTTCCCCCCTGTTTCTGATATCAACTTATCTATATCGATATTCGTGTGGACTTCTATCCTGATATCCTCGAATTTATCCCAACCTCTGATCTTTTCTAATGCATCCACACCATGAATCTCTTTTTTAGAAGGTGTAATTATTATCGCATTCCTAGGTCTACCATCCTTCAAAGTGATATATCCTTTCAGCCGCTCCTTTGCCTCTATGTAGATATATCCGTTGAATGAATATTTTTTTAGTTTAGAGAGTTGGGGGTTAAGTTCGCCCGAACCCTCTTTTTCCTGAATCTTCAGGCCGGCAGGGAAGGTTTCTTTGGTCAAGGTAGGGTATAATCTGCCTCCCATATTAAATATGTTTTCTCTAAAATTTAGAAGATGGAAAAAATTTAATGCGCTGACCCGATATCTACATCTGATGAAGTACCTCCTTACTTGGTGTCCACGATGTCGAAATCGCTTCTACGTCGAAGCCGGTGGAAAAAAACGATATGATATCGTCTGCCCTTACTGTAAATATAGGTATGAGGAGGAAGCACATCCATCTCGGATAAAGGAGGTGGATTACTATTGGCAACTTTACGACGGTTTATATACCCCCCTCAAAAAAGGATTTGGCAAAGATTATCTCTTGAACCTCAGCGGCATATTGATGTTCGTGATCACGGGGTTATTTTTTATCGAGCTCTACGCCCTCAGGAATACCTTGTTCATGATCCCTTCTACCATGGAAGAAGCTACGATGATGGGTCTCGGTTTGGCTGGGATGGTCTTCATGATCTTCCTTATCGTCGGGGCCTGGAGCTGCATAAAAAAATATTCTTTCGCTCTGTCATCAGCAGGTGCATTTTTCGGAGCTTTGAATTCTATCTTTTGGTTGTTATTTAGACAGATGGGACCCACCTATAGCTCAGGAGGATGCTTACTAACCACGATCACGTTCTCTCTTTCTCTTGTTTCACTTTACCTCATAATCAAGAATAAAAAGATGTTCGCGATAGGTTATTAGATACATCAAGATAAGAAAAGGTAAGCTAGATAGATGAAATATCCTGCGAGCATGACCCCTCCTTCTAACCTACATAATCTTTTACCGGTATACATAAAGATGGTCAGCATAACGCTGACGGCGATCATGATCATCATATTCGGAAGGATCTCAGGGGAGAACGTTAGGGGTGAGATAACTGCGCATATACCTATAACCATCAATATGTTGAAACTGTTCGATCCGATCACATTGCCTACGGATATGTCGGATTCTCCACGGTAAGCAGCCATCCCTGAGGCGGCTAGCTCCGGTAAAGAAGTCCCCAGAGCGACTATAGAAAGGCCCACCACGCCTTCAGATAGCCCGAATTCTGTAACGTAGAATATCGCGCCTCTGATCATGAGTTCAGAGCCGATTATCACCGCTAATATCCCGATGACTATCTTTGATATGTTGATCTTTGGATCATAATCATCGGCCCGGGCATAATCTTCGTTCTCTATCTCTTCTTTTATCAGAGCTCTTTCGTCGGATTTGATAGCGATCCAGAGGAAGAACAATATGTAGGCTACGAAACCGACCAAGAAAACCATTCCTTCCCACCTTTCGATGACAAAACCAGAAGATAACGCCATCAAGAGCGCCATCGCGGCGAACATTATCGGAACCTCCCTTTTGATTATGACCCTTTCGACGGATATCGGTTTAATAAGTGTGCTTACACCCAAAACCAGCAATATGTTAGCTATGTTCGAGCCGATCACATTACCAAGAGATATGCCCTCTTTACCCTTGGATATAGCGTTCAAACTGGAAGCTAATTCTGGTAAAGAAGTTCCGAATGAAACCAATGTAAGACCGATGACTATGGCCGGGACGCCGAAATAGGCCGCGGTCTTGCCCCCTCCTTCTACTAACACATCGGCTCCTTTTACCAAAATTATAACACCCACGACGAGGGAGAATGTCCACACTGCCATACCTGTGATCATCGTCTTCTCAATATAGGTATGATTATTAATATTTAGTCGCTATAGATTTCATGTTTCTACCACTCCCTGTGAGAAAAGTAATATAATATACCTCGTTTTAAAACCACATAAAGATGGAAATCGATAAATTCTTGAAAAGGGTCTTCGAAGGTATATTGATGGGGCTTGCCAATATCATCCCCGGTGTCTCAGGTGGGACGATAGCCCTTATATTGGGTATATATGAAAGGCTGATATCCGCTATCAACACGATACCTCTTATATCACCGATCTTGTTACTCCAGGGTAAAGGAAAGGAATTCAAAACGAAGCTAAATGAGATCGATTTTCCTTTTCTGTTACCTTTACTGATCGGGATAGGCTCTGCCACACTCGTATTGGCCAGGTTCATCGAATTCTTCTTGGACGAATATACCGCGATCACATTTTCTTTCTTCTTCGGCCTGATACTGGCTTCAGCGGGTTCTCTTTACATACGGCTCGAAGATCTAAACTATAAGATCGTATTTCCAGTATCTGCTGGGTTTTTATTCGCCTTCTTTGTAGTCGGGCTCCCGACATTTAAAACGAACCACAGTTACCCCATGATCTTCATCTCTGGAGCTATCGCGATAGTTTCGATGATACTCCCTGGGATATCCGGTTCATTTATCCTATTATCCATGAGACAGTACGAATATCTTCTCAACGCATTGAACACCTTCGATATCCCCGTCCTGATCGTTTTCATGGCAGGTGCGGTGACAGGTCTTTTCAGTTTTTCAAAAGGACTTGAGTATTTACTTAAGGATCACCGCTCGGGAACACTCGGATTCCTTTTCGGACTGATATTGGGTGCACTTAGGGTACCGGTCAATGAAGGTCTTTCCCAGGGTCCAGTCATGATAGAATGGATCATACCCGCAGCCGTTGGTGCTGCTTTAGTCAGTTATCTTGAATTCTATTATCAAAACTGATGTTTTTCAAAAATCCAGTTATATCTTCTTGAACCCTCTCTTTACCCATCCGGATAGTGCCCTTCTAACGTAGAAAAATGTCTGGATAAAGGTCCTATGTTGTCCTCCGACCTCGGTCCGTTTCTTCTTTATCTCTTGGATGATGTCTTCCCATGAATCCACACCCCCCGTTATCGTGTATGATTTTCCCACCGTTTTCGGTTGGTGGCTGTCACTACCACCTGTGATCGGTAGATCCATCTTTTCCGCTAATCTTTGTGCCTGGATGTTGCGAAAACGCCAACCTCTTCCGTTGAGTCCTTCGATGGCATCCCAGTCATATTTCAGCGTGTTCTCCTCTCCTGCCCCCGACCAGAATCGGTAAGGGTGTGCGACTACAGCTATAGCACCCCTTGATCTTATCTCTTCTATGGCTGCGGATATCGACGGTTGCCTGCCTATCTCTTCCTGGAGTCCCATGGCGATTATGTGCCCTTCAGGAGCGCTCACCTCTATCCCTGGAACGATTATCAGATCGGTGTTGTATTGCTTCGCCTTTTCATATCCCTTGATAGTGTTATGATCCATAATCCCTATACCGTCTAAACCCCTTGCTTCCGCCCTATCTATGATCTGCTTCACTGTGGACTTGGAATCCCCTGAATAAGTTGAATGTATGTGGAGATCTATTTTCATAATTCTTCCTCCTTAACGTAATCTCTGACCTTGTCAGCTACATCTCCTTCTACACCTTTTAAAATATCCTGAACTTTTTTTCTTATCTTGGCCCTCTGTTCCTCATCGCCTAGATGATATCGGCTGGCATATACCAACGCATCAACTACAGGATCATCTCTATCGATATACACTCCATCACCCTCTTTTTCCAATATTCTAGCTTCGAATCGGAAGATGTCGGTTTCTCCAAATCCGTCCTTTTTCTTCACTTTCTTCTCACTTTCAACTTTGCAAAAATATGTGACCGAAGCACTAGTGGGATAATAGAAATCATCTTTTTTGGCCAGATCAGAGCATCCTAATTCACAAACATCATCATGATGCCCGGTTAGAGTGGATTTGTAGAACAACTCTCTACTGTTCGTGAGAGAATATGTAAACTTAGAGGGCTCTGCTCGATAAGTATCTGGAGAGCCGACAGGCTTTCCGGTAAATCTACCTTCTTCCTTCAGATTAAGGTAAGTGTTCGAAGGGACATATACATTCAACAACATCCTGTCCCCCTCTATATCTGCACCCATGGCAGCAGAATTTACATGGTCGTTCCAGGAAACCAAAATACCCTCGTAGTGAGTCATCCGTATCTCCTATCAAGCGACTTCCATACCGCCTTTCGGCTTCTTCTGCTTTTCACCTTTCGGGATGTTGACTTTAGGTAAAGGTATAGGCGGTGGGAGATGGATCTCTCTCGATATCAGAACTGCTTCAGGTATACAATGAGATATCACCGCAGAGTGTATTTCGTTCGCTACTTCATTGGGCATCTCCCCACTATCCCTCCATTTCTTCGCGAGTTCGGGGTGTTTTCCTTCATAAAGTATCCTGCCTTCGATCTCTATCCTTCCCATCCCAGAATAACTCGCGGTGAACCTGAAGAATATTTTTGTCCTGTTTTTACCGACCTTCTTCATCTTGGTGACCGAAGAGTTGTGATCTATCCTCACGTTCTTCTTTACTTCACCTTTTTCGGTAAATCGTTCAGCGTCGATGGATGTGATCTCTAGGTCTTTTACAGACATAGAATCCTATTATCCTTAGAGGCTTTAATAATCTTTCCATTCATAGATTTGTGTTGTTAGTTATTGGATTAAAGGGTAGGGTGTGTCCTACAGGCGCTGTCATCTGCTTCGAAAATAGGGAAAATCTTTATAATCTTCTATATCAATCACAAAGGCAGCTCATTGTTAAAAGTAGTGGTTAAAATGTCACCAGGTAACGAAATTGAAAAACTATTGGAGGGATTTAAGAAAAATCCCGAAATAGAGGACGTCACATTGGTATCCCGCAGCGGGATGCATATAGCAGGGGAGATACCGGGAGATGCACATAGAGAGACTTTCGTAGCCATGTCTGCCATCCTTCTTGGTGCAGCAGAAACGGCAACTTCCGAGCTCAACGAAAAATTATCTCACGTTATAATAGAACTGAAGGGTTCAAAGATCATCATACAGAACGGGGGTCCGAGCGCACTTCTAGCGACTAAGATAACCCCAAAAGCGGATGTAGACGAGATATTGAGCGAATCGTACAACGTTATAGAGAAGATAAAGGAACATCTATAATACATCCAGTAGGTGATTCATTATTAGTATCGGATTTATTAATTGTAATATCGTCACTTTCGAAGGGGACTCCAAATCTTATCATGGCTTCCAAGTAGTAGATGGAAAGATAAAGAACTTGGGCGACTACGATACGATCATGGAGAAAAGCAGCGAGAAGATCAACCTTGCTGGCCATACGGTTCTGCCTGGTTTTACGGACTCACATACCCACCTAGTAGAGATGGGTCTTAACATGAAAAGGGTCGATCTATCGGATTGCGATACCCTGGAAGAAGCGATCTATTATCTGAAAAAAGAAGCAGATAAGAAAGAAGAGGGTGAGTGGATCGTCGGGTTCGATTTCGACGAAACAAAATGGAAAAAGAATGATTACCCTGATAAAAAAGATCTAGATGAGGTGAGTGAGGAACACCCGGTTATAATCAGGAGGATATGCGGCCACATAGCTGTCATTAACTCGTTGGGATTGGAAAAACTGGATATCGATAGCGAAAATCTAGACGAAGGAACCGGACTTATCAAGGAGGATATTCTCACAAACTTCGACGATATCGTAGGAGTTACCAAAGAAGATCGTAAAGAGGCTATCAAAAGAGCGATCAAAAGAGCTCAATCATTAGGTGTTACATCCATACACGATATAGTAACAAAAGAAGGTTGGGAGGCCTACAAAGAATTGGATGAAGAACAGGACCTTGATCTTAGGGTCAGATGCTATATACACCACGACCAAGCGGAAGATCTCGAACCGGTCAATAAAAGTGAATTCTTGAGCTTGAAAGGATTAAAAGTTTTCATGGACGGTTCTTTAGGAGCTAGGACCGCCGCACTACACGAAGAGTATAACGACGATCCCGACAATAGAGGGATGCTCCTGGTATCCGAAGAGGAGTTAGGAGATATAATCGAAGAAGCTGAAGGGAAAGGGTTTCAGTTGATGGTTCATGCCATAGGTGACCGGGCTCTTTCTACAGCCCTCGATGCTTTCGAAGAACACTCCCAGAGAGCTAAAGAATTGAGGCATAGGATAGAACATGCTGAGATGCTGTGGGATGAAAACATAAAACGTATCAGAAAGATCGGTTTGATATTATCCGTTCAACCTAATTTTGCGTTTAAATGGTCCGGGAAGGACGGTATGAACGAAAAAAGGCTCGGTGAAGAGCGATTGAAGAAATGCAACCCATATTGGGATATCCAGAGAGCCTTAGTGAAGATGGTGTTCGGATCCGACAATATGCCCATGTCACCTATATTTGGCCTATATTCTGCGGTAAATCATCCCGTTTTAGAGCAACGTGTTTCCATATATAATGCACTTCAAAGTTATATCAAGGATGCAGCATACGCAGGGGGGGATGAAGATATATTGGGTACCTTCACAGAGGATAAGAAGGCAGACTTCATAGTTCTATCCGACAACCCCTTAGATATCGAAGATATCAACGATACAGAGGTCGTTATGACGGTCATAAACGGGAAGATAGTCTACGATGACCATTAAATAATCATACAGGATGTTTTGAAATTTCTAGACCGATTACCTTATATACACACATATATTAATGAATGAACGGTGTCTTTATGAGTGAAGTACCAGAAGATCTAAAATATACTGAAGAGCATGAATGGGTGAAGAAAGAGAACGGCAAGGTTCGATACGGTATAACCGATTTTGCACAAGAAGAGTTGGGTGATATAGTATATGTCGAATTGCCGGAAGAAGAGGATGATCTCGGAAAAGGCGATATGTTAGGCGTGGTCGAATCGGTGAAAACTGTATCAGATCTTTATTCTCCGATAGAAGGGAAAGTTGTGGAGGTCAATGAAGACCTTTTAGATACTCCTAGCGTCATAAACGAAGACCCTTATGGTGAAGGATGGATAGCTATAATCGAATTGTCCGACGGATCGGAGATGGATTCACTGCTGAGTGCTGAAGAATACAAGATGCATATCGAATGATGATACCGTTTTCGGAGAATAGAATAAAATCTTTTCTTTATTTTTTACTTTTCCTTAATAATAAAAAGAAATAAGATAGAAAGGGTTTGGAGTAGATGAGCTCAATATTTATCCCGGAATGTGAACATCTCGTGGGCCTGCATCCCTTCGTCGAAGCAGTAATGGATCTCCTGGAAGTTCTTTCTGAATTCTGTTACGTCTTCCTTGACCTTCTTCGGATCTTCTTTATCCATGACTATCCTCTTGATGAATTCAGCTACTTCGTCCATCTCACTTTCTTTCATGCCTAACCTTGTTAGTTCCTGCGCACCCAACCGGATACCACTGGGTTCTTGTGCACTGTCTACATCGTCCCACGGCAGGAGATTCTTGTTGGCGATCATGTTGGCTTCTTCCATGGCCTCTACAAGTGTTTCTCCTCCACCTTCATCCAATACATCTACAGCTATCGTGTGTGA
>JBNJFO010000009.1:0-18953 GCA_051746905.1 Thermoplasmatota archaeon | reverse complement strand
ATCTCTTTTTTCGAGAAGCTGATCTCCTTTCTGAGTTCTCTCAACTCATCCATGGGATCTTCCACTTCGGGATAGAGCACAGCTTCCTTCCCCTTGATCTCGAACAGCACCTTTTTACCGGATTCTAGTCCGAGTTTTTCCCTTATGGATTTGGGGATTGTCACTTGTCCCTTTTTAGAGAGCGTCGTCTTTTCAGCCATCGTATCATCTTTACTTTTACTAGGTTTGTAAAGATATTTATGCATTTTCCTTACTCGGTGTAAATTTTATTCCATGCCCAACCCATACACAATAAAATAGTTATACTTCGGTATACCATAGTAGATCGATGTCTGAAAAAGTGTTGAGCACGAAAGTTTCAGAGGAGGATGTCGAGACCATAAAGAGTATCGCAGAGGAGAAAGGGAGCACTGTTTCATCGCTACTTCGTGAATTACTCCACAGAGAGATCAAAACGAAGAAGGTAGATTGGGATTCAACCTGCTTTGGTACGTCCCCCAGAGAAGATAAACCGAATAAAGAAGGTGCAGAAGTCGACAATATATTTTATGGCGATCAATAAGATATCGATTACATTTCACCTTCGACGGAGATTTTCAAAGATCAGGTTTCAAGGTTTTGCCCTAGCGTTATCGTCTTCAATATCGTTTCTTTATATACCCCAATCATAATACTTAAAAACCCCTTTCCTATCGGATGGCCTCGTACCTATGGCTGAAGAAATCGTCACATGCGACCACAAGATAAGACAGGAAGAAGGAGAGAGGAAACTGGTCATCAACTGTAAGGAGTGCGACGGTGGTTTTTCTCTTGACAACTGCCTTCCCGGGATACTTCTAGCCCTGAAGAAGGAGTACCAGATCGATTCTATCATAATTTCAGATTATATCGAGAGGCAGTATGGAGGGGAGGATATCGAGTTACTGAAGAACATGGCGGAGTTGATCAACCGTCTAGAACGATGGACATCTAGATCGGGATCTAAGAAGCAGTGCAGCAAGTGCCCCATACACCCGCCAGAGATGTATTCAGATATCAGGGATTCTCTTCTCAGGGATCCCGGCTCCGCTTACACATCCCTCCTGAGATATTCCAAGGAATTGATGAAGAAGAGCGGTTGTCCAGACTGCAGAAGATCGACTAAAGAAGAGTTCATGGTCCTCAGCAAAGAGCTGCTAGGCTTGAAGTCAAAGATCCTTTCAGAGGCATACGGGGTCGTGGGGTGAAAACATCGGATACGCACAGCTCTTGAAAGATATCAGGGATACGAACGAAGATAGGATAACGAACGGTATACACCATATCCTAGAAAAGAACCGAAATGTAAGACCTGGGTTCTCTTACACGTGGGTATCCCCATCGGTTCAGGATTCCGCCGAAAGCGTCGTCGAATATCCCGTTGGAGATACCAGGGTCAGGATATACCGTCTAAAAGATGAAACTGAAGATATGTATCACGTCATGCCACCGGAATACGAGATGCCTTTAGAACATTCCAAGCTGATATACCTCGTAAAAACATCGCTCTCGGAACAGTATCCACGGGACATGGATCTGACCAGTCCCGAGAGGGTGAAAGATTACATCCAAGAAAGGGGGAAAACGTTACTTGAAAAGACTGCGGAAGAGATGGAGATATCCTTGGGAAAAAACAGGGAAGAAGAACTGGAAACTATAGATCATCTTTCAAGTGTCCTCACCAAGTACACGGCAGGGTACGGTATCGTCCAGACCTTCCTTAAAGACCCGCACGTCGAGGATATCTACGTGGATGCACCTGCTGAAACGAACAACGTTTACATCGAACTGGGCGGCATCGAAGGGGTCAGAGACAAGTGCAGGACCAACGTTTTCCTCTCACAGAGGGACATGGATTCCACGCTGTCTCGTTTTCGCTCAGAGTCGGGTAAACCCTTCTCGGAAGCTTTCCCAGTGCTGGAAACTGAACTGGAAGAATACGAGACAAGGGTCACCGCCATAGGCAATCCGCTGAGTCCCGACGGCACGGCTTTCGCCCTGAGGAGGAAGGACACGGAACCCTGGACACTTCCAAGACTGATCAAAGTGGGAAGTTTGACACCGCTAGCAGCCGGTTTACTTTCCTTCCTCATAGACGGCCGCAGCACTATATTGGTCGCAGGAAGCCGAGGGGCAGGTAAGACAACACTACTCGGAGCGCTCATGATGGAATTTCCCAAGAGCCAGAGGATACTCACCATCGAAGATACTAGAGAACTGCCAAGCCGGAACATGCAGGAACTTGACTACAACATCCAGAGCATGATAGTCGGCTCTTCGTTGGAAGAAGGGGGCATGACCGCCGACGATGCATTACGGGTATCGCTGAGGTTGGGAGAATCTTCGCTGGTTCTGGGAGAAGTTAGAGGAGAAGAAGCCAGAACACTCTACGAAGCCATGCGGGCCGGAACGGCCGGAAGTGCGGTCATGGGGACCATCCACGGCAATTCGCCCATGGCCGTTTATGAAAGGGTGGTCCACGATATGGGCATATCAAAGGAGAGTTTCAGCGCAACGGATATAGTGGTTATCGCAGGGATAATCAGACCCGGAGGGATGCAGACCAGAAAAAGAAGATTAACCCACATCTCCGAGTACGAAGATGAAGAGTTCAACGATCTGATGAAGTACGATGGCGATCTAGAGCCTACAGAGTTCTTCACACGCAATTCCGAGAGGATAGGGGCCATAGCCCGCTCATGGGGCCTCACCTACGAGCAGGCCATACGCAACATCAACGTGAGAGCCCACATCCGAGAGAGGATGGTAGAAGCCTCTGAGGAGAAAGGTGACGAGATACTCAAACCGGACTGGGTCGCCGACGCCAACGACAAGTTCTGGAACCTTATAGAGAAGTACCACGGTACATCAGATTACCGGGAAGTGAAACGAGACTGGGATGAATGGTTCGAGAAGAGAATAAAATATGTCTAGGCTCTATGAAAGGCTTTGCAGGAAGGTGAACGAAAGCTTCGGCATCAGTAAAGAAGAAGTAGAGGATAAAAGGAGAGAACGGCATGAGACCTACATCGAGAAGGGGAAAGAGCTCAGGAAAGCGGAGAGGGAGCTGAGGGAGACCAGAATAATCAAGGGGAAGGATTCTAAAGGATACAAGAAAGCTGGGAAACGATTAGAAAAAGCCGAGAAGAGTTATCAGAACGCCAAGAGGAACTACAGCCATGAAGATTTCAAAGAGACCATGTTCTTCTTGGATATGGATCTTAAATACGAGCAGGTGATCCTCTTCGCAGGGGTCATGGCTCTGGTTTCTTTCTTCGCCACGATAGCCGGTCTATGCGTAGTCCACGTTGTCGAGCCACTCGGTCTTTTTGACGTACTCGTTTACGGCATCCCATCAGTTCTCGTAATACCCATGGCTGTGCTGATCTTCACTGCCAATTATCCCGAAATATTAGAACAGAGGATGAAAGCCGAGAGCATCGGAAAGGCCCCGGAGAGCATCAACTACATGACCATGGCCATGAGGGTAAAACCGTCCCTATATCGGGCGGTATCTTTTTCAGCAGAAAACACCGAAGAACCTATGTCTTCTGGATTGAACAAAGTCCTCTGGGACGTTCATACAAGAAAAAAGAGCAGTTTAGAGGAATCTTTCGTCGCCTTCGCCTTAAGATGGGGTGAGTGGAACGAGGATCTGAAACGGGCCTTATACGCCGTTCGTTCAGCCATGCTGGAGAGGACCAAGGAGGGATTGAACTCAGCTCTTGAAAAAGCCAATGAGATAGTCATCGAAGGAACGAAAAGGCAGGTGGAGGACTTCGCCAACTCCCTGGGCACCCCTACTACGATCCTTTTCGCCGTGGGTATCCTCTTACCCCTTATAATCGGAGCTATGCTTCCCATGCTCGCTCTCAGCGGACTCGACATATCCAGCATGAACTCCGAAGAAGCTGCCAAGAGCGGAGGTATCGGCCTTGCACACGTGATATTACTCATGGACGTCTTGGCACCGGCGGGAGCTTTTTTCTACTCTTACAAGATACTCGGTGACCGTCCGGGGACAACGTCACCTCCGGAGATAAAGAACGAAGATAACATCTACAAGACCATCCTCAAGGCGGGTATTTTGGCGGCGCTCATATCAGTACCGGTCATATTTTTCTCATCACACCTCACCTTCCTCATGCCACTACCATACTTCTGGCCCCCTGTAGCAGCTGTTTCATACTTCTGTTTGAAGACAAGCTGGCAGAGCAAGAAAAAAAGAAAAGAAGTCATCGAGATGGAGAGGGAGTTCCCGGACGCTCTGTTCCAACTGGGCAGCAGGATAGCCGAGGGTATGCCTCCCGAGAGGGCCATACAGAAGACCAGCAAGGCCATGCAGGGAACGAAGATAGGCGAACTCTTCGAGAGTATCACCTGCTTCCTGCAGGTCAACAGGTTGCCCCTTGAAGAAGCCTTGTTCGGGGTGGACGGTGTCCTGAAAGATATACATTCTAGAACGATCAAGGCCACGATGAAAACCGTGGTCCAGATAACGAAGAAAGATCCGAAAGAAGCCGGTAAGACCATACTCCAGATATCGGATTACCTGCGGAGCATGGAGGAGATGGATCACGAGATCAAATCCAAGTTATCTCAATCCGTAGAGATGATGAAGGGCACCGCACTGGTCTTCGCCCCGGTGGTCATGGGAGTTGTTTCGTCGTTGTATTTCATGCTGCACGGTGTTTTCTCAGACATCAGCAGCATGAGCATGATATCACCGGTAAATTTCACCGCTGTAGTGGGGATCTATCTGGTCCTTTTGAGTATTGTTATAACGTATTTCACTACAGGGATCAAGTCACAGCTCGACGCTATCGAATTCAAATATCAACTCGGGATCATGCTACCGGTGAGTATCACCGTATTCTCTTTGGCGGTGGCCGTCGGCAAGTTCGGTATAACCGGTATGTAGAAAATAGAACTTACATAGAACATAACTAGAACTACAAAAAGTTAATAAGACAGGTGATAGATATACTAAACCCAAGGAGGGTTAACTATCGAGTCCAAGATAGTGACCGTTAAAGAAGAGGGAGATCTGACTGACCTATTAGGTTTGCTGAACAACGGCACCGAAGAAGAAAAGATGCACTCAGTTCAGACTCTGGGTGACATCGGTGACAAAAAAGCGGTACCGGAACTGATAGAATCATTACAAAAGGAGAACGATTGGGTAAAGTTGAAGATCGTCGAAGCACTGGGCCTGATAGGGGATGATAGGTCTATCCAGGCACTCATAGGTATCATGCTCGGCGATAAGAACATAGAGTTGAGGAACACCGCAGCCTGGGCACTCGGTTATATCGGCGAGGGAAGGGCGGAGAACGCACTCAGGGAAGCAGCCCTAAGTGACGGAAGCAGCGATGTTAGAAGCACCGCTTCGTGGGCCCTTGGTAGGATAGGCACACCGGCAGCCCTTGAAGACCTCAAAGACATCATCTTGATGGATCCCGACGAGAGGGTCAGAGAGAAGGCCGCTAGATCTCTGGGACTTTTCGCGGATGAAGAGACGTTATCCATATTGGTCGATTCCCTGAAGGTGGACGACCCACTCGTCAGGAGCAGAGCTATCTCAGCCCTAGGCCAGATACAACACGAAGAGAGCGTCCCTGTGATAATAGATTGTTTAGAAGACCAAGATTGGGAGGTCAGGAAGAGCGCAGCGGAGGCTCTTGGTGAGATATCTGACGCGAGGGCAAAAAAACATCTCATGAGGACCGTGTTCCTCGATGGGAATCCTGATGTTCGAAAAGCGGCGATGGGATCACTGATAGAGTTCGACGATAAGAAGGTACTCCGCCGCATCATCAAGAACGCAGATAACGACGATCCGGATATCAGAGCGCACGTTCTCGAAGCCTTCGGGATCCTGGGCGACCAAAGAGCCACCAAATATCTTGTCGAAGGTCTGAAAGATAAACACAGAAAGGTCAGGATGTCATCTTTAAGATCATTAGATAAGATTGCCAGCAAGGAAACGCTGGACCCACTCCTCAAGTTCAGTTTGAAAGAAGACAACCCAACGGTACGCAGAAAAGCCGTCTCCGTTCTGAAGAAATTATGGGATGAAGAGATCCAGAAAAAAGTCATCAAGAAAGCAATACTGGGGAGGGGCCCGAGGACCAGGAGGAGGGCTTCGATAATACTCGAGGATGTAGATAACAGCAAAGCCCTTGAAGAATTGGACCGTATCCTGTCAGATTCCAGCGACCCCCGACACAGGAAAAGAGCGGCGAAATCCATGGGTCTGATGAAAGATGACCGTTTTATTCACAGCCTTACAGAAGCACTAGACGATACCAGTCATGATGTACGGTGGGCAGCATCATGGGCTTTGGGGGAGATCAAAGGCGGACAAGCTGTAGACCCTATCCTCGCACACCTGAACGATAGTAATTCCAAGGTCAGAGGTACGCTGGCGTGGGCTTTAGGAGAGATAGGTGACCGCGAAGCGGTCGACGACCTCACCATTTTAGCGCTGGGGGATGAGAACAACTGGGTACGCAGTCACGCAGTTGATGCCCTAGCAGATCTGTCTAATGAAAGTTTGATCGACGAGATGATAAACATACTGCTCGAGGATGATGACGAAGAGGTCAGGACGAGAGCACTCCAGACCCTTCTGAAAATAGATGAAGAAAAGACAGTTGAAAAACTGAAAGGAACCTTAGACGATGAAGAGAAAAAAGCTAGAAAAAGGGCTCTGATCACCTTAGAAGAGATAGGTCACGGCAAAGATAACGAAGTGAGCTCATTGATAACCGATGACCCGGACCCCGAAATCAGAAGACTAGCGGCAGAGATCTCTTCCAGCAATCTGAGTTATTGGGACCTTCGGAATATAGTGGATGAGTTCATGAAAAGATCTTCTATAAGGGAGATCCGAAAAGATATCGAAGTTTTGAAAGAGTTGAAGAAAAAGGCAGTGGTAGATAGGTTGTTAGAATACACCCACAAAAAAGAGATAGAGATGAAGAAGAAGGCCTGTTACGTTCTAGGTGAATTGAAAGAAGAGCAGGCCATCGATAGATTGCTTGAATTGACCCTGAACGATAAACACCTGGGTGTTAGACGCAATTCCGTCGAAGCCCTAAAGAAGATTGGAACACGGCGCCCGATAAAAGAGCTTCAGGGGGCACTCGAAGGAGGGGACAGGTGGACGAAGAAATATGCGGTAGATGCTCTCGGGGAGATCGGTGATCCCGCCTCTATCGACACGTTGCTGAACAGTTTGATGGATGAGAACAACGGTGTGAGATGGGCTTCAGCATTGGCTCTTGAAACCATCGGCCTAAACGGCAAGATAGAAGACCACATGATACAAGCGATACACGATGAAGATGTGAGGGTAAGATACACCGTAGTCAGGATCCTCGGAAAATTCAAGGTCAAAAAGGCCAAGCCGCCTCTTATAAACAAGCTTCACAACGATGAAAGAAAGGTGAGGTGGAGGGCGGCTAGATCTCTAGGGCAGATAGATGGTGAGGATATAATACCCCATCTGGTCAAGGCATTAGATGATGAATACAGCGAGGTAAGATGGGCCGCGGTAAGAGCTTTAGGCCGAGTCGAAAAAGACCTTGAAGATATAGAGGGTGAAGAAAAGATGATAAAGTTGAGAGATGAAGATCCATCTGAGAAAGTTAGGAGGGCTGCAAAGGAAACCCTAGCTAGATACGGCAAATAGCTTACTGTTCCTTGATCTCCCTGACCTTCTCTATACCCAGATCCAGTGCCTTCATATTCAGATCAGTGAACTTCGACGGCACGCTGTCTTTTACAGATTCTCTTAAAGCTTCATCCGGCACCAATTTTGCCGCTTCGTTGAAGGCCCCCAACATCACTATATTAGCGACGATCTTGTTCCCGAGTTCTTCAGCTATGTTCGTGGCCGGAACACCGATAGCGCCCTCGTGATCAACATCCGTAACCAGATCCGGATCGACAACGAGCACTGCATCGTCAGGTAGGTCGTAGCTGTACTTATCCAGAGCCTCCTGTGACATCACCATCATATAGTCCGCTTCATAAAGTCCACAGTAACCGATCTCCTCGTCGGATATCACCACTTCAGACCGTGCAGCACCACCCCTTGCTTCAGGGCCGTAGCTCTGCATCTGAACGGCTTGGTAATCGTGGAAAACACTGGCGGCCTTACCCAAGATATAACCGGACAGCATGATACCCTGCCCGCCTTTACCGCAGATACGGATATCTCTTCTCATATCTGGACCTCCTCGATGAGTTTCTTCAACCGTTTATTCAGAGGTTCCTTCTCTTCGTGATGTAGTACGCCGATTCTCAGTTTGTCCCCGACTTCTTTTTTCTCCTCTTCACTACCGTGTTTCATGATCATATCGTAATCTTCAGCCAATATGGTCCTGTCTTCATACCAATTCCAGTAGTTCTCGATATCTCCGACCTCTCTGTTCTGGCGTGCGTAAGCTGTGGTACACGGTGAAAGCATCTCTATGAAGCTCATACCTTCGTTCTGAAGCCCCTCGCGGATAGAATTGATAGGCTGAGCCGGTTTGTTCACCGTCCACCTTGCAACATACGTAGCACCGGAAGCTATAGCCATCTCGCTCATGTCGAAGGGCGGTTCTCTGTTCCCGTAGGGTGCCGTCGAGCCGTACTTACCTTCCGGCGTTGTAGGGGCGACCTGTCCACCAGTCATCCCGTAGATGTAGTTGTTCACCGCTATAACGGTCATATCTATGTTCCTCCTGCACGCGTGTATGAAGTGGTTTCCACCTATACCCATGCAGTCTCCGTCCCCGGTGAATACTATAACATTCAAATCCGGGTTCGTCAGCTTGACACCAGTAGAAAAAGCCAACGCCCTCCCGTGTGTAGTATGGAGAGCATCCACGTCCACGTACCCGGGCACTCGAGACGAGCATCCGATACCGGAAGTGAAAACCGTTTTATCCATATCCAGGCCTTCTTTCTCGATGGCCCATAATGTATAGTCCAATATGTTACCGATCCCACATCCCGTACAGAATATAGTGGGCATCATCTCTGCGCGAAGGTACTTACTGCGAAGTTTCTCTGCATTTATAACGTCTACTTCCTTTCCTTTTTCTTTTTCATCGGCCATATTTACACCTCCGCCAAGATCTCATCTGGAGAATGCACTTCTCCACCTATCTTTGAAGCAAGAACGACTTCACAATCTGCGTATTCATTCACCTTGTGATAGATCTGACCAAGGTTCATCTCGGCCACCACTATCTTATCGACCTGTTCCGAAAGTTTCTCGATCTCCTTGATCGGGAACGGCCAGATAGTTCTCATCCGGAAGTAACCCAACTTGATACCTTTCTCTCTAGCTCTATTAAGAGCACCGAGAGCGCTCCTGCTAGTTATACCGTATGATACGACAGCCACATCGGCGTCGTCCATGTTCCTCTTCTCGATGTCCGTTAATTCTTCTCTGTCATCTGTTATCTTCTCGACCTGTCGCTTGATAAGTTGTTCATGATCTTCCTGGTCATCTGTCGCCGGGAAACCGTACTCGTCATGTGTTAAACCAGTAACATAAGTATGATATCCTTCACCGAAGACACCGAACTCTGGAACTTTCTCTTTACCGTACTGTCCCTTCCCGAAGGGGATATACTCTTCCGGAGGAACTTTGGGTTTCTTCCTTTCGAATGTATCCACTTCTTCAGGTATCTCTACCATCTCACGCATGTGACCTAGATCAGCACAGGTCATCAGCATGACCGGTGTCCTGTATTCTTCAGCCAGATTGAAAGCTTTTATCGTATATTCCATGGTCTCCTGGATATTGTTGGGCGACAGAACAATACAGTCGAAATCGCCGTGTGTCCCATATCTAGTCTGCATCATATCGCCCTGGGCTCCAAGAGTGGGCTGACCCGTGGACGGGCCAGATCTCTGAACGTTAGCGATAACCAGTGGAGTCTCACTCATGTGTGCGAAACCGATATTCTCCTGCATCAATGAAAAACCAGGGCCGCTGGTTGCGGTCATAGCTTTTGCACCGGTCCAGGAACTACCTATGACGGAAGCTATACTGCCCAACTCGTCTTCCATCTGGACGTAAGTTCCTCCCACCTTTGGAAGTAATCTAGACATCTGCTCGGCTATCTCGGACGCAGGTGTTATCGGATATCCTCCGAAGAACCTGCAACCCGCCAAGAGCGCACCGTAAGAAACAGCGGTATCGCCGTGTATGAACTGTGTACGCTTACCTAGAACTTTCTTAGCTTTCTCCAGCATCTCATCCTTGCTCATTGTTGTTCCTCCACTCGTTCATCTTCATCTATAACAGTTATAGCAAAATCGGGACATATCAGTTCGCATAACCTGCAGTTGTTGCAGCGGTCCTCTATCTCGACAGGCGGATGAACACCTTTCTTGTTCAACTCTTCCGCTTCTTCTAGAGCGTCCCGCGGGCACATGATTATGCAGAGGTTGCATCCCTTACAATAGTCCTCGTTAACTTCTATCATTAGGTATTCACCCTCTGACCCCTACAGGGTCACCTCGACGTCTAGATGTCTTCTGAGAACTCTTTTTCCTCTGTACTCCGGAAGCAGAAGCGGTGATTTCCTATCTGTCTTTATCCCGGCTTCTTCCAGGTCTTTATCGTACTTTGAAACGTGGTCTAAGGTCAACTTGCCTACGGAAGCCTTCCGAGCGTGTTTCGCGGCCGCGATACCGGCTCTCCTGCCGAACACGTTATAATCCAGCAATGAATTTCCCATCAACCTATTTTTACCATGAACTCCGCCTTCGACCTCTCCGCCTGCGAAGAGCCCGTCAACCGGTGTAGAACCGTCGGCGTTTATAACAAGACCACCGTTCTGGTAGTGCAGCGTCGGATATACCAGTATAGGTTTCTTGGTCATGTCGATACCGAACCTCTCGTACTGCCTGACCATGGCCGGTAAATTCTCCTGGATCGTCCCCTCTCCGGATTTATAATCTATAAGAGGCGCATCAAGCCATACACCCTGCATTCCAGTAGGGGTGGTCACGCCTTTCTCTCGACCTTTGCATTCCTTGATGATCGAAGCAGCTTCTATATCTCTGGGTTCAAGCGGATTGACGAAAAGTTCTCCATCGGCGTTCACTGGCTGCGCACCGAGACTTCTTACTTTCTCAGTAACCAGCAGACCAACGATCTGGTCCGGGTAAGCCGCACCTGTCGGGTGGTATTGAACACTGTCAAGATCTCTGATCGGTACTCCCGCACGGTAACCCATTATGAGCCCGTCGCCGGTAGCTCCGTAATGATTCGTGGTCGGGAAGGCCTGTATGTGAAGTCTTCCGAAACCACCGGTCGCCATTATAGTAGATTTCGCCCGAACAACATAATATTCGTTGGTCTCGAGGTTCATCAGAAGCGCTCCGGCCACCTGTCCCTTGTCATCCTTCAGCAGCTCGACCGCGGGTGTGAATTCCAGGAGGGGTATCTCCATATTTCTTGCTTCATCCCTCAGAACCCTCATCAGTTCCATACCTGTATAATCACCTGCTGAATGCAGCCTGTACCTTGAAGTACCTCCACCTGGCAGTTCGACGAAATCCCCGTCCTCTTCACGATCATACATTATACCTAGATCTTCGTGCCAATCGATCAGTTTTGGAGCGTCCATCGTTAAGGCTTTCACGAGTTCTTTGTTGTTCGTGAAATGGCCTCCCCCGATGGCGTCCAGGTAGTGTTTCACGGGGGAATCATCCAAAGCATCGGCTGCCTGTATACCGCCCTGTGCCATCATGCTGTTGGAATCGCCGTGCCTCAATTTAGTAGATATGAGAATATCTTCTGGATCTATACCTTCATAGACGGCCCAAAGAGCGGCGACAGTCCCCGCTCCCCCACCTCCTATGATCAGTATTTCCACATCGTGATCTATCTCACTTAGGTCTATGTTTGAAGGATCTATAACACTGTGAGCCCTCAGAAGTTTCGAAAGTTCGGTGGGTACCTTCTTACCTTTACTAGGCCCCATCTTCAATACGTCCTTACCTTCTTTCTTGTAATCAGGGTGGAAATTGTCCAAGACCTTCTGACCTTCTGATGCGCTCAACCTTTCGGGTGTCTTACTCGCTCTTTCTTCCCGTGTCTCTTCGACCTTCTTGATCGACTCTTCCATATATTCCGGATATCCGCTCGACATCTCAATCCCTCTCCCTGATATCTCTTTCTTCATAGGTTTTCTTCAGTTCCTCGATATCCATCTCGACCATCTTTTTCAACTCCTCGTCATATTTTCCTTCATTTATCTCCTCAACGCGCTTCTTCAATTCCTCGCTGTGCTTATCCAGATATTTACCGGTTATCCTTCTAGCCAACTGGGCGAGGTGGTAATGTTTGATATCCGACGGACATCTTATCGAACAAAGGCCGCATTGGATACAGTCGAAAGATAATTCAGCACACCGCTCGATATCTCCTCTCAAAGCGGCCTGGACGTAGTCCATGACCTCGATGTCCTGTGGACACGCTTTGGTACACGTATTACAAGAGACACATCTCGCTATCTCGGGGTAATAATCCAACATGACGTTGTCATTGTCCTCAGGATCCACTTCCTCTAGATCGTATTCCTCTCTAACAGCGGGGACGAACGGAAGCTGTACCAAGAACATACCGTCTTCGACGGCGGTTTGACACGCCAGGTCCATCTTGAATTTGTAATCCTCTTCAGTTCTGTAAACTGTAGCACAAGCGCCACAGAAACCGCCTCTGCACCCACAGCCGCGGACGAACTTGTATCCGGCGTACTCCAGGGCAGTCATTATGGTCAATCCTTTCGGCACTTTGTACCGGCTACCCATGACAAAAATCTCGACCATCTCTTGCTCTTCCTCTTCTTCTTCAGCCATAATCTTTCACTCCAGAATATTCTTTTCCTTCAAAATATCTTTTGGATCAATCTTGTGTTTTTTCAAACCGCTCTCGATACCCATAGCCAGAGCCATCAACTCTGTCAGATACAGTACGGGTATATCGAAATCGGTATTCCTTTGATGGTAATCTAGGTTAAATTGACATAATGGGCACGACAGAACTATAACATCGGCGCCCTCTTTTACCGCGCTTCCAACGATATCTTCCACTCTCTTCTCGACGATATCACTTCTATTCACCGTATGGTAAGAACCGCAGCATTCGGTCCGCTTTGGGTTATGTAATACCTTCGCTCCGATAACATCCAGCAGATCTTCCATGATCTGCGGGTCTTCAGTATCATCGATGGCAACGTTATCCGGTCTCAGCAGCATACATCCGTAATACGGGGCGACGGTCAGGTCTTTCAAGGATACTTTCACCTTCTTTCTGATCTCGTCTTTCATCTCTTTGAGTATCTCGAATATATGATGTATCTCGACGTTCCCTTCGTAATCAGGGTCTTCATCCAGGAACTCGTTCATAGTTTCCAAGTCATCTTCGTTCTCTATCATCTTGTCGTTCGCTCTTCTTAGAACGTTGTAACACATGTCGCACAGGGTCACCAGTTCTTTCTCGCCCTGTTCCTGCGCACAGCACATTGTCCTGATGGGTGCGATCTGGTGCATGATATCGTCTGTTGTAAGGGACTGCATGGCTCCACAGCAGTACCAATCGTCCATCTCCACCAGCGGTTTTCCAAGTGCTTCCATGACCGCCATAGCGCTCTCTTCGTAGTCGCTGGCTTTTGTTTTCAGTGTACATCCGGGATAATACAAATAACCGCCTTCCATGGTATCACCCCGTCTCCTTCCTGAAGCAGCCAACTACTGCCAATTGCGGCAGTTCTTCCATATTTTCCACTTGTTTGACATCGACCTTATCGATGTCATCTCTAAGCACGATCTGTCTAACGGCTTCCATGATCTTCGCGATATCGATATCACGAGGACACCTTACACTGCAGGTATAACAGGCCGCACATATCCACATAGTGTTCTCTTTCAAGATAGATTCTTTGTCCCCCAATACGATCCTCTTGAATATCCTCTCTGGAAGAACGTCCATATCTTCAACGAAGGGACATCCAGCTGAACAGGTTCCGCACCTGATACACGCGTTGACTGATTCGCCTGAAAGCTCTTCGACCTTCTCCACGAACTCTTTAGATTTCTTATCCCTCTTTACTTTCATTCCTCGTCACCTCCGAGTCCCTGGGTCAGCTCTTTGAATCTCGAGCCGTCTTTATTGTACATATTCACCTTTAACGGTGTTTCTCCCATGGCCGAGTGTGTAGCACACGCGAGACACGGGTCGTAGGCTCTGAAGGCCCTCTCCACGCTGTTCATCATGCCCGGCTGGACATCTCCACCATCGACGTACTTCTTGGCAGCGTCCCTGATGCTCATGGATATGGGAGCCGCGTTGTGAGTAGTAGCTACTATGAGATTAAGGTCTTCAACTAGACCGTCCTCGTTCAACTCGTAATCATGTATCAGCGTACCTCTAGCGGCTTCGACGATACCGACGCCTTTACCCGGTTTGCCGGTCGGTTTCCTCCTGTAATCTTCGCTTTCCAGGTCGTCATCACGTGCGAGTTCTTGAATGAGCTCGGCCGATTGTAATACCTCGATCAACCGCGCCCAGTGATATGCAAGAGTAGAGTGAACTGGATATCCGAGAGTTTCGTACATCTCCTCGTAGGCTTCCTGCGCCTTAGGGGTCTTCATACCTTCAGCGGCGTTCAATCTCCCCAAAGTGCCGACCCGGTAAACGCCGGATCCAGCGCCTTCCTCGAAGCCCTTCCACCCGATATCTTTCAGGTAGGGGAACTTCATGTAGCTCCAGGGCTCGGTGTGCTCCCTGATAACGTCCATGTAATCTATGCCCGAGTATTGGGCGAAGTCTTTCCCATCTGGATCGACCACATTAACGATCCCTCCGGTATGACTCACTTTTTTATCTTCTGTAAGCCCCATACTGTATATGTTAAGGAAATCTTCCTCTATGGGTTTTTTGAATTCTTTCAATATCTTGTCCTTGAACAGACCGAGTGTAAACGTGGCGAAATCCACCATGTCTTCGGACATCTCGATGAGTTCCTGCCTTTCATCGCTGCTCAGCGATTTCGTATTACCTCCCGGAACACCGTAGCACGGGTGGACCGCTTTACCGCCGAACATCCTGATGATCTCCTGTCCTTTTCCTCTCTGCTTGATGACCTTCTTACCGATATCCAGACCAACTTTCTCGATCACACCCAATATATTCCTGACATCTCTGGGGGCATCTAACCCGACGATGAAGTCCGGGCTGGCTAGGTAGAAGAAATGTAAAAGGTGATCTGCGTAGATATACCCGTTGTAAAAGGCCTCCCTCATCTTCTTGGCCGGTTCCGGCGGCTCAACGTTGTAAGCATCGTCAAGTGCTTTGGCCGAGGCGAGATGATGCGCCACAGGGCAGACACCACATATCCTGCTGGTTATGGTGGGCATATCTTCAGCCCTCCTTCCCTGGCAGAATTTCTCGAAACCTTTGAACTCTGGAACCTGAAGATATGCATTATCCACGTTCTTGTTATCGTCTAAAAATATCTCGATCTTACCGTGACCCTCTAACCTCGTTATGGGGTCGATGGAGATCTTGTTCTCGTTATTTTCACTCATCGTTATCACCTCTTCTGAACTGCATGATACTGCTCGGGAGGCTGAACCTGTAGAACGACCCAGTAGGGTCTCTGACAGATGCGATCGCCTCTTTGACTTCTTCTTCGCTCATCCTCTCTTCACCTTCGATACCGATAACAGATGCGAGAGCGGAGGCCATCCTTGCACCCTGATCTATAACATTCCTGACAGGTCCGTTGCACCCGATACACGGGTGACCGACTTCGGGACAAGGCGCATCGCACATCCCCGCTGTAGCGGGTCCCATGCAGAGAACACCTTGATCCAAAATACATTGGTCCGGATCCAGATCCACTTCTTGGATCGGTTTGAGTTCGGGTATCTTCTTCTCTTCTCTTTCCAGGGGGCAAACGTCGCAGACGCTCTTTTCTGATATCAGATCGTATTTTCCGACATCTACATCGTCATCTAGTAATGCTGGAAAAGCCTCCTCAAGTTGGTTGGGTAGCGGGGGGCATCCAGGCAGAAAATAATCGACTTCTATAACTTCGTTAAGAGGTACGATATGATGGAGCATCTCCGGAAGCGTCAGTTCTCCTTCTTTCACCTTGCTCTTCTTCTGAGGGATGGTATCTCCGTCGGTGGACTTGGTGGTGTACGCTTTCTTCAATAATTCCTCCCTGCTGTACAGGTTCCCGAGACCGAAAAGTCCGCCGTTGCTGGAACATGAACCATAAGCCACAACGTTCTTCGCCTTCTCCCTGAGAAGCTCTACCATCTCTTTGTTCTCTTCTAACCTTACAGAGCCGTTGATGAAAACGTAATCCATGAACTCGTCGTCCATGGCTCTGACATCTTCATACTTCGGGTCCATGGCACAGGGCCAGAACACGATATCAGCCTTTTCAACTACATCCAATATCATCTCGTCGATATCGAGAACACTGATTTCGCAGCCACCGCAGGCTCCGCACCAGTAAAATCCTATCTTCTTCTTTTCCGTCATTGTATCCCCTCCACTTCCACGATCTCGTCAAATTCGAGCGGACCGATCTCTCTGATCTCCTCAGTCATCTCTCTCATGACCCGTGCGAACTTGCCGCCTTCTGCGGAAGAGATCCATTCTAACTTCAATCTCTTCGGATTGATACCCATATCATCGAGCATCTTGTGTATGAGTTCGTTCTTTCTTATCGTTTTGTAATTCCCATCTATGTAATGGCAGTCTCCAGGGTGACATCCCGCTATGAGAACGCCGTCAGCACCGTCTTTGAAAGACTCGAAAACATGTTCAGGCGAAACTCTCGAGGAGCACATGACTTTGATATTCAATATGTTCGGTGGATACTGTTCCCTGCTGACGCCCGCCAGATCCGCTCCGGCGTAGCTGCACCAGTTGCACAAGAATGCGATTATCTTGGGTTCGAAATCTTCTCCGTTGTCCGTCATCATAACACCTCCTCCTTGCTCTCGAATAGAGCTGCCTTGATCATGGCGTCTATCATGTCGTCCTCGAAACCTTTCTGGTCGATGGCTCCGACCGGGCAAACACTTGCGCATGAACCGCACCCTTTACAGAGCACGTCGGTTATCTCGGCTATCCCTTCTTCCTCGTTCGAATCGATAGCGCCGTAAGGACAGACCGAGATGCACATCTTACAGCCGCTGCATCGATCTTCGTCTATCTCGGCGATTATGCCTTCGCTCTTGCTGTAACCACGCATCATGGGTATGGCGGCTTTTGATGCTGCACCGTCTGCCTGGGACAGCGTATCCGATATGTTCTTCGGGTAATGAGCTCCGCCGGCTAGATATACACCTTCAGATGGGAACTCTAGTGGTCTCAATTTGGCGTGAGCTTCCATGTAGAATCCCGCCGGATCCGATGAAACTTTCAGCATCTTCTTGAGGTCGCCGGCGCTGTAGTCTCCTTCAAGCTGCATGGCCAAAACGAGATAATCTGAATCTATCTCTACGTCGTCGTCCAATAAGTTGTCGTGGACCTTGAGGTGAAGTTTATCCTCGTCTATATCTACTTCTGGCTTGTTATCGCTTGAATATCTAAGGAATATTACGCCGTCTTCTCCTTCTACGTCCATATAATACTCTTCTTCTTTCTTTCCGAAGACCCTCATATCTTTGTATATGATATATACGTCGGAGTCGGGATACTTGTCCTTGATAGCTTTAGCGTTCTTCAGCGAGTTCCCGCATCCTACCCTGCAGCACCAAGGTCTGTCCTCTTCCATGGCACCTACACAGTTGATGAAAACAACGGTTTCGGGGTCATCTATATTGTCTTCCGCTAGGGCTTCGTCCAGTTCCAACTGGGTCATTATCCTTTTATCTTCACCATAAGAGTAAAAGTCAGTTGGATCGATCTCCTGGAAACCGGTCGCTAGAACTATCGTATCCACTTCTATGGTCTTGTCGTTGATCGTTACTTCATAATTACCGACATAGCCGTCGATATCTTTGACTTCCGAGGAGAGCATCACGTTTATGTTATCGTTATCTGCGATCTTGTGGCTCAGGTTCTTAGCCATCTCTCCAGCATCGATCTCTGTCGGGAACAGGGTGTTGAGTCTGTTGAGCTTTCCACCCAGTTTATCTTCCCTTTCTACTAACGTGACTTTCTGCCCCGCATCTGCTAGACTGAGCGCGGTCTGCATACCTGCTGGACCGCCGCCGATTATCAGCGTCTTATCGCCGACGTCTATCTCATGTTCTTGTAGAGCCGATAGTCTCTTGGCCTTTGCAACCGCCATCTTGGTGAGCAGTTTCGCTTTCTCGGTAGCCTTCTCCGGTTCATCGCTGTGGACCCAACTGCACTGGTTCCGGATGTTCGCCATCTCGAAGAGGTATCTGTTCAACCCCGCTTCTTCCATGGTGTCCTGGAACAGTTCTCCGTGTGTTCTCGGGGAACATGCGGAAACGACAATCCTGTTGAGATCGTGTTCTTCTATGGCTTCCTTTATCTTGCTCTGTGAATCCTCTGAGCACGCGAACATGCTCTCGTCTACGTGAACGACTCCAGGGATATCTTTTACCGATTCGGCTACACTGGGAACATCCACGTAATTGGCGATGTTCTTACCGCAGTTGCACACGAACACACCGATCCTTGGCTGTTCCTGGGTGACGTCCCTCTCTTCGGGTTTCTCCTGTCTACCTTTCCTCTTCCTTCCCTTCAGCGGCCCTAAAGCTCGAGCGGCCGCACCGCTTGCCTGTGCTACGCTGTCAGGGATATCTTTTGGAGACTGTGAACAACCTGCCAGGTATATCCCATCTCTAGTGGAATCCATAGGAGCGGTCAGTGTATCTTTCGACTCAAAGAAACCGTTCTCGTCGAGTTCTACATCCAATAT
>JBNJFO010000008.1:0-20587 GCA_051746905.1 Thermoplasmatota archaeon | reverse complement strand
CCCAGTAGACATATTTGATGGCCACCACAGCTACACTATAGATTTTTTCTTATCTCGTTCAGTCTTTCTTCCGTACCTACTGCCATCTCGAAAAATGATTGCAGCCCTTCACATGGATATTCGCCACAGTGAGCACAGTTCTCGAGCTCTTTTTCTTCACAGCATTTTCTTATCTCACATTGTATCCAGTAATCTATATGTCGACCTTCTACATCCAAGCAACCGTCACATATTATCTCGTCGGGTTCGATCTTGTGACCATAATCTTCAGTCCACTTTTTGGCCAGTTCTTCTCTCATCTTTTCATCGTCGTTATCAGTAGATATGAATGCTTCACACTCGGCACAGTTCAAACCACAGTAGGCTATATCTGTATCCATCTTATCACTCTCTTTCTACTTATCATACCCATCTACGGGTATACAAGATTTTCTCAGGGTTTTGTGTATCAAAGGCCGATTAAAACAAAAACTTTATACACTAGAGGCAAATAGATAGCCGATATAACACGCAAGGAGGTGATCGCGAATGAAAGGAACAGTAAAATTCTTCAATAATATGAAAAATTACGGGTTCATTGAGCCTGATGAAGGTGAAGAAGATCTCTTCGTACACCGAAACGATATCGAAAGTGGTACCCTGAATGAAGGTGACCGAGTAGAATTCGAAACGGAACAAGGAGAAAAAGGACCAAAAGCAGTTGACGTTAAGACAATAGAGTAGTAAATGTAGTGCTTTTTTATTGCTGGTAAAAATTCTTAAAGGGTATAAAAAAGCCCTTTCCAATAATTTTATTTTTTATTTGGTTTTAGATTATTTTAGGACCCCTTCGGAACAAATCTTTTTATAGACTTCATAATTTGTTCGAGGCGAGACCATCATGGACAGCAAAGGATTCATCTACGCACTTATAGTTTGGTTCACTTTCGGTATAGCTTCTGCGATATTGGTCGCGATCAGAGAAGGTATATTCGATAGACTTTTGGGTGTAGAGATTTCAAAGATATTGGTCACTATCATCCTTATATCCTTCATCTTATTTATGACATATATACTACTCCACAAGACTGACATTGTGTTCCTAGAAAAAGATCTACTTGCCATAGGGGTTCTATGGTTGGTTATGACATTGGTCTTTGAATTATTGTTTGGGCGTTTCGTTCTGAGTGGTTCGTTGGAATTCTTCGCTGCGGATTACGATATAATAAGGGGTAAATTATGGACCCTGGTACTCCTTACCCAGTTATTGGCACCGATAGGTGTAGATATGATAGAAAGATATTAAGAAAGACGGATAGTGGGTGAAAAAATATGTGTTTCAATTACTCAATCAATAAGGATCCAGAGTATCTCGAAAGGAGGTTCGATGTTAAATTCATGGATGATTTTGATAAGGTATATCACACATCTGCATTCGAAAATCCGTCTTTACCCGTGATCACTGATAAAAAACCTGGCAGATTTTCTTTTTTAGGTTGGGGTCTCGTGCCGTACTGGACCAAAGGTAAAGAGCAGGCTGAAGATATCAGGATGAAAACCGGCAACGCAAGAGCGGATACATTGTTCCAGAAACCCTCTTTTAGGGTGCCTATCAAGAAAAGAAGATGTTTAGTTATCGCTGATGGCTTCTTCGAATGGAGAGAGGTTAAAGGGAGAAATTATCCCTATTATATCAAGATGAAAGATGACGATGCCTTCGCATTCGCGGGGATATGGGATGAATGGAGTGATAAGAAAGCAGGGGATAAACTGAGGACTTTTTCTCTGATAACCACCGAGGCAAATCCTTTGTTGGAAAAGGTTCACAATAAGAAAAAGAGGATGCCTGCCATATTACGTAGAGCGGATGAAAAAAGATGGCTTAGGGACGGTATGTCCGAGGAGGACATCGCTTCTTTGTTAAAACCTTATGAAGAAAAAGAGTTGGTAGCTTACCCTATAAAGCGGTTGATCACTAAGAAGGGTATTGATGCGAACACACCTGAAGTTCTGGAAAAGTATGATTATGATGAGCTATCTGGTTTAGATGAAGAAGATGAAACAGAACAGACCACACTCTTCTGATCAGTTATTTTGATCATGATTTAGTGGATGTGCGGAAAACCAATAAAACCCATAAGGATTTTAAAGGATAAAAACCGCACATCCGAGTGGTTCATAAGGACAAGGATAAATTAAACCTTTCCCGATGGAAATAATTTTAACTGATGAAAGATATACGGAAGATGAGATAATATGATTAAACCGGGTGTAGAAAGATACGATGCGCCTAAATTGGAAAAGAAGATACGTGATCAGTGGGATTCCATCGATTTATCGGATACATTGAGTGAAGAAAGAGAGGGTGCTAGGACTATGTATGCCGTCCATCTTCCCCAACTTCTTACCAAGGACATGACCATAAAGGACATGTATGTATCTGTTATCTACGATATACTCACCAGATATAATTTTATGAAGAATTATGATATGAAAGGTGACTATGGTTTCGATCCGTTCACCCTTTCTGTCGAGGATGACGTTATCATATCTGAAGGGTTCGGAAAGATAGAAAATGTTTCAGACGAGGATATGAGAAGTTTCATCGAAGAATGTTTTGATCACAGTTCTGATCTGAAAGAAGAAAAGATCGAGAAATTCAAGGAACTGGCTCTTTTGTTCCACGAAGATAATATCTATGATACCTCAAAAGAAAGTTACATCGATTCACTTTGGAGCAGATTGAAAAAATTATCTGATGACGGGATTCTGTATAAGAAAAAGAGCATGCTGCCGTGGTGCCCTACATGCGGATCTTCTTTATCCCAACTAGAGATAGAAAAAAGGGACGTTTCAGCGTATACCAACATCTTGAAGATACCTTCAGGAAAAGGCAGTAATAGGTATTACCTAGTGGAGATCGATGACCCATGGAAACTCCTAGGTATGGCGGGTCTTTCCGTAGATGGCGATAAGGAATATTGTGTGCTATCTTACCAGTTCGACGGTAAAGAAGAAAAATCCATAGTGTCGAAGGAGAGCCTTTCGGATATAAAAGATAAATTGGATATCGAAGGATATAAGATCCAGAATACCGTCAAGGGTGAAAAACTCGATGGTTTGAATTTTGAAAATCCTATCGCGGATAAAGTTCCCTTCCTTGGAGATTCAGAAAAAGATTTCAAGGTTGTAGTCACTGATGAAAATTTAGGATCCGTTACTGGCATATCCCCGATTTATCCATCTATAGATAAAGAGTCATACAAAGTCGGTAAGAGATTTGATTTAGATATGAACTGTCCCATAGATGGAAAGGGTTATGTAAAAAGTGAAGATCATTATGGAAAATTTGCAGGATACCACATAAACAAATCGAACGTGAAGATAATAGAACAGCTAAAGAGCGAAGGGCTCCTGATATCTCAATATGAGAAGATGAAGGAGAGTGATTTTTGCATAAATTCCAACTCAGAGATAATCTACCGTTTCGACGAAGAGTGGTTCTTCAAAATTTCCGATATAGAATTAGAGATAAAAGAGATGATCGACGATATCGACTGGGCGCCTAAAAAATACTCTGTAGATGAGTTGAAAGAGAGGATGGTAACGGAAGATCTACATATCACCAGGAGGAAAGGATGGGGGATCCCATTCCCGATGTGGAATTGCGAATGTGGTAATACATTGATGCCCGAATCTGTCGAAGATCTTTTCGAGAAGATAGGGTCGGAAGTAGATGTGAATAAATTACTGGATCTAGAAAGCATCGAGATGGCCTGTCCAGAATGTGGGAAGCAGATGGGATGGGAAGAACGAGTTCTGAACCCCGTATTCATCTCTTCCGCTTCTCCGTTCTCACAACTAGGCCACATCAAACACGGAGAAGAATTCGAAGATATATGGCCAGGCGACCTTGTTATCCTGAATAAGGGGAAAGACGACTCTGTCTTGATGGGATTGCTAGCGTTCTCAGCGGTCTTCTTCGATAAACCATCGGTCAAGAAAGTGATAGAAACCGGTGAGATCAAGTTGAGCGGTATTGGTGACTTAGACCTTGACCAGAATATAGATTCGCTTAGATTAGGGCTGCTGAGAGATCAATCGATATACGAAGACCATGAACTCAAAGAGATCGATGAAGAAAATGTAGACCGATTGATCCGTGTATTGTGGAACATCTATAATTCTTTCTCAGAGATCATGAAGGATGAACGGTTCGATCCTGAAGAAATAGACATAGAAGATATCCAAGAAGAGCTTGAGATCGAGGAACGATGGCTTTTGTCTAGAACTGAAACTATGGTCGGGAAAGTTGAAGATTCTTATGATGCTTACAACTACGATGAAGTTGTAGAATATATACAAAAATTTGTTTTAGATGATATCGCTCAATGGTATTTCACCCTTTTTGGATCGAAGATGGAAGAAGCAGATGAAAAGGACAGAAGATCGATACTGAAGATCCTCCACAAGGCGCTGGTCGATGTTTCGATACTACTATCTCCTATCTGCCCATATATATCCGAGGAGATATACCAAGAACTTGAAGGTAAGTTCGATTCTGTATTTTTATGTGAAAGACCCGTGGTCAACAAGATGCTTATCGACGAAGAGATAGAAAACGAGATGAACAGTGTCATGGATATCGTTGACAAGATAACCAGGAGAAAGACAGATGGCGGCTTGCCAGAAAAGTGGCCTCTGAAACGGATCGTTGTCAAATCGGAAGAGATCAAATTGCAAAGTCTAGTCGGCCGTTTTGGCGATATCATAAAGCAAAAAGCTAAGGTTAAAGATATCTTGTCCATCGGGGTAGGAGAAGAGTGGGACGAGATGGATCTGAAAGTCCATCCTAACAGAAATGCTATAGGCAAGTCCTATCGACAGTGGAGCAGTAAGATAGAGTTGATGCTCAAGAAACGTCCAGCAAAGAAGATCAAGGAAGGTATAGAGAAAGGAGAATACTCGCTGGGTATCGACGGTCGAATACTGGAGATCCAACCAAACATGGTAGAATTCGAAAAAGAAGTGCCAGAAGGTTTTATAGAAGTCGAGACCGAAGGGGGATTCATATATCTAGACCTGGAGATAGACACTGATCTATGGGATGATGAGATAGCGAATGAGATAAGGCTTAGATTGAAAAGCATGATGAAAGAGTTCGACCTCAAAAAGGGTGATGAAACAGAAGTCTATATACACGCACCTCAAGATTTTATCGAAGCTTACAAGGTTCATGTAGATGATATATCAGAAGAATTGAACATAAGAGAGAATCACTACGGTCGTGAATGGTTAGAGGAAGCTGAATACGTATTAGAATGGGAGATCAACGGTGAACCGGTAGATATCGGAGTCACACCCTTGTATAAAGGAAAAGTGATGGATATGTATCGTTCCATACCGGGTATGAGCGAAGAGAAAGGTAAGATACTTTACAACGAAGGATACACGAGATTGGAAAAACTGATGGACGCTTCGATAGATGATCTATCTTCCATAGACGGGATAAAAAAGAGCCTTGCTACGAGGATAATCCAGGTAGTAAAAGAAAGAGGTAGAGATATAGAGAGAAGCATGGAAGAGAAGGAAGAGGAAGAAGCCGGTGTTGAGGAAATAGAAGAACCAGTAGAAGAAGCAGTTGTGTCTGAAGAAACCGCAGAACAGGTAAAAGAGGAACCGGAGCCAGAACCAGAGAAGGAAGAAGAACCAGAGGAACAGGAAGAACCCGAAGAATCGACAGAAGAGGAAATAGAGGAAGAAACAGAAGATGAGGGTGTTGAAGAGGGATCTGTAGAGGTTCAAGAAGAGGAAGAGATCAGTGGAGAGAGAGAAGAAGTTGAGGCAGAGGAAATAGATGAAGCAAAGGAAGAGGGAGATATAGAGGGATCCGGAGAGGAAGAAAAACCGGAAGAGCAGGTTGAAGAAGAAAAAGAAGAAGAGGAGGGGGTCGGTGGAGGATACGAGATCTCTGAATCTAAAGGTGAGGAAGTTTGTAAAGTGTGTAACGGGGATATCCAAGAAGGAAGCAACATGGTCACATGTGACTGTGGTAAGGACTATCACATCCAATGTGGCATCAAAGAAGGTAAATGTCCTGAGTGTGGAAACATTTTCAATGATGACCTACTAAATTACATAAAACATGATCTTCCAGAAGGCTTCTTTAAAAGCACGACCTATCTCATAACAGAAGAAAGTGAAGATGATTCCATGCAGTTCTTCAAAGACATACTAGAGAGCGGGATGAACGGTATGCTGGTGACGAGACAATATCCCAAAAAGGTAAAGAAGATCCACGGTCTGGAAGACGTATCGGTAATATGGCTGTCCAGTGTCGATAGGGAGAACGCAGTCAGCCCGAAGAACTTGGAGAAATTCAGCCTTTCAACGGAAGATTTCTTGAAAAATAAGGAAGGCGTGATCCTTCTTTACGGTCTACAATATTTGATAGACAATAACGATTTCGATACCGTATTACATATTATCCAGTCTCTTAAAGATCAGATAGCTGTCAGCGAATCGATACTGATGATATCAATAAATCCAAAGATGATGGAAGAAGAGGATTTGGAAGTGTTAGAGACAGAGGTCGACCAAGTCTTGAGTTGATTTATCGGATCTATAATTTTTCGTTAATTTTATTTAAGAGTCTGTAAATAGTTTATCATGAAATTCGGGGTTGTAGGTCCAGGATCCCTCGGTAGCTATCTTGCAGGAATGCTGTCTATAGAAAACGATGTTCATCTTATCGGTAGAAGAGAACTCGATATAGATAATATCAAGATTTCTGGTTTGATCGATCTTGATACAGATGTAGATTATTCTAAAGATCCTGAAGATCTAGTTGATTCAGATTGTATAATAATATGCACTAAATCTTATGATACAAACGAGGCGATGAAAGAGATATCTCATCATATAGGGGAAAATACGTATATTTTATCACTCCAGAACGGTCTTGATAATGAAAAGATCATATCGCAATATGTGGGTGAAAACAGAGTCGTCGGAGGGGTTACAAGCATAGGTATCACGTTCATAGAACACGGGCATGTCAAACTAGCAGGAGGTGGAGACACACATATAGGCATCTTTCCAGAAGGTAAAAGTGACTTTGTTATCGAGCTAGCCGATGTTTTCAACAGTGCTGGTATAAAAACGCAGATAACCGATAATGTATACGGACATATATGGAAAAAAGTGATCATCAATTCAGGTATCAACCCCCTCACTGCATTGACCGGTTTGAAGAACGGAGAGATACTGGAGTCTGATGAAGCACACGAAATCCTTATAAAACTATGTGAAGAATCCGCAAGAGTTGCTCTAGAAGAAGTGAATTTACCGGAAGGGGATCCAGTCAAAGAAACGGAGAATGTAGCTGAATTGACTAGTGAAAACAGATCCAGCATGCTCCAGGATATCGAGAACAAAAGGAAGACCGAGATCGATTGTATAAACGGTGCTGTCTGCATAGCGGGAAAAAAGCTCGGTATAAAAACACCTTATAATAAGACTCTAACAGCGCTGGTCAAAGCGAAGGAAAAAAGTTACCTCTAGATTTTGATCCTTGATTTTTGATGGCTTTTTAAACGATATCTCCTTTAATATAAACCTCGCCGTGAGCGTCGATGTTGACCGTCCGCCAGCTGCCTATATCACCACAGGAAGCGTTCCTTATAACCACCATCTTGTAATCGTTCGTCCTGCCTTTCATGGTATCATCCTTACCACGTTCCAATATCAGTGTTTCTAAGTCTTCTCCTACATGCTGTCTATTCTTTTCATAGCTGATCTTCCGATGAACAGCCGATATTTCCTTAGATCTTTTTTTCTTTTCACGAGAATGAACCTTTTCGTTCATATCGTAGGCTTTCGTGCCAGGTCTAGCGCTGAATCTCGTTATATTCAATATATCTGGCTTCATCTTCTCGATGATGCTTTTTGTTAGCTTGTAGTCCTCTTCAGTCTCGCCAGGATAACCGAGTATCACATCTGTTGATATGGTCATATCAGGGAAACGGTCTCTAAATGCCTTCACTACGGATCTCCATCCCTCGACAGAATATCTCCGATTCATATTTTTTAGAACCCTATCTGAACCTGACTGGAGCGGGAGATGGAGGAATTTATAGATGTTCTCGTTATCATAACTGTCTATGATCTCATCAAGGTCTTCGATAGCTGTATCAGGGTTCATCATACCCACTCTTATCCTGTGGTCACCTTCGAATACAGATAATCTTTCAAGCATATCGGGAAGACTAACACCGATGTCCCGTCCGTATGATGCTGTATCTTGACAAGTGATCTGGATCTCTTTATAACCGTTGGTTAAAAGGGATTCGAATCTCTTCGTGATATCGTCAATGGATCTGCTTTTTAGCTCACCTCGGGCTATCTTTGTGATACAGTAGTGACAATTCCCGGTGCAACCTGTTGCGATCGGTATCATTCCGGTTATATCCTGGTCAATTCTCTTCATATGATCCAGGTAACTAGAGATCTCGATCTTATCAGGTTCGATTATCCCACAATCTGGGCATATTTTTTCAAGCTCTTCTTTTCTAGCCTTTGTTATACATCCTGTTACTACAACATCATCACATATATCATCGAGTTCTTTTATCCTTCTCTTCATCCTCTCCTCAGTTTTCCTGATAACCACACAAGTTCCGATCAAAGCCCGGTCTGCATCTTCTAGTCTGTCAACTCTTTCATGACCCTCCCGCTGCCAGGACTCTGCCAACATCTCTGTCTCCCCTCTGTTCATGGTGCAGCCGTAAGCTTCCGCGTAGAACTTCATCAGTCCATAGTTTCAGCATGTAGTATTTTAGGTTTTAGGTGGAAGGAGGAGATCTCAAGGGACCTTTTTCGATCACTTTCTCTTTCCACCAGCCCTTTTTATATATCACGAAAGCAAGAAGGGCGGAGATGATGTTGCTGAATACCATACCCCACCATGCCCCTATTGTAAGCCATCCGAGTATGAATGCGAAGATATAGACCAACGGTAATCTCAGTGCCCATAACCTGGCAAGGCTGATAACCATCTGTTGTTTCGTATGTCCAGACCCGTTCAATATACCGGAAACTGCGTTAAATATAGCGAAGAAAGGTCCTCCGATAGCTAGAATGGCTAGGAAACTAGCTCCTATCTTGATGACCCTATCCTCACCTGGGATGAAGAATCCTATCAATTGGAATCGGAATATGTAAAGTATCAGCGATAGTGCGGCCATAAAAGAGATCATAAGTGCCATGCCCTTGTTGCTGACTTCATCCAATCTGTCTTCCCGCTCAGCACCTAGAGTCTGGCCTACCATCGTGCTCATCGCCATACCCAAACCTCCCAGAACTATGAAGGTTATATTGATAACTCTGCTCCCTACCCCATAAGCTGCTAGAACTTCTTCTTTATTTGGAAGGTTAGCTAATATACCTACCAGCAGTAGAAAACCGAGCGAATCTCCGACCCTTGCTGCCGTCGCCGGTATACCTATATTGAAGAACTTCTTTATCTTATCTATTCTTGGTCTTAAATATTCCAACTTCAGCTTTATTCCTACCCTACCAGAGAAAAGGAGATAGATCGCTATTATAGTTCCTATCAGTCTAGAAAATACAGTGGCTATGGCAGCACCTTGTATCCCAAGATGGGGGATAGCACCGAATACGGGTAAACTTGGTATGGTCAGATCGATAAATGGTAGGGGACCTGTACCGAAGATGAGTATCGGGTCTAGAATAACATTGATGATAACTGATAGCAGCATCAATTTCATAGGTGTTATCGTGTCCCCCCATGCTCTCATCACGAAAGAGAAAGCGAAGAACAGCATCATGAACGGAAGTCCTAGGAATATCACCTGTAGATACTGCGTTCCGTATTTCACAAGAGGGCCTCCGCCTGAGAGTAATGTCATGACTGGTTCAGTTATGAAAAAGCCGACTATCCCTAAAGTGACAGATAAGACTGTTAAGATGAAAAAGAGCTGTCCGGCATCTTTGTTCGCTTCTTCATAATTTCTTGCGCCAGTATGCTGTGAAACCAATGCTAGGGCGGCTATGCCTAGACCCATGCCTATAGAAAGCATCAAAAAAACGAAGGGCCAGGCTAGACTCATGGCACCCATGGAATTGACTCCTTCGTCACCAGGCAGACGACCAATCCATATCGTATCTATGAGGTTATACATCGTCTGCAGAAGGGAAGAAACCATTATAGGCCAACCGAGCTTGAAAAGGACTGTAACAACTGACCCTTCTAGTATCTCATCCTTCCCTGGTTTACCCATCTTTTCATTTAGGAAAAGATAGACCCTAGAGAAATATCCTGCTATCTTTCGAGGACCCTGCATTAATAAAAGTGATGCTATATTTTAATATTTAAATGTTTGCATGGGCATGCAAGTGTTATTGTTCTTGCTCTGATGAATCGTCATTATCGTCTATCTGGATCGCTGGACCGGGAGTGGGTTTATCTTCGATCACTTTCTCTTTCCACCAACCGAGTTTGTACACGAACAACGCTAGACCGCAGGCGATAACGTTACTTAAGGCCATGCCGAGCCATACTCCATTAGCGTTCAAACTCAGGAAGATCGCAAACAGGAATACTAAGGGCAATCTGAGTCCCCATAACCTTGTGAGGCTCAAACCCATCTGCTGTTTTGTGTGGCCAGAACCTCCAAGTATCGATGTTACCCCTCTGAAAACTCCGAAGAATGGCATAGCTAGTGCGAAGATCATGAGGAAGTCCGAGCCGACCTTTATCACCTCTTCGTTCCCCGGCATGAACACACCTATCAGTACGTTACGGAGAGCGAATATCACCAAGGCGAATACCACCATCAATCCAACTATAGCTAAAATACCCTTTTTTGTGACTTCTTCGGCTCTTTCTTTATCGTCGGCACCCAAACTTTGACCTACCATAGTACTCATGGCCATGGCTAGGCCACCCATGACAAGGAAAGTTATGTTCAGTATCCTGTTACCCACACCATAAGCTGCACCCGCTACCTCTGGATTCGGGAGCCTATAGATAACAGCCCATAGTATAATGAAACCTATAGAACTTCCAAACCTTCCCGCTGAAGCTGGTAGACCTATGTTGAGGAATTTCTTGATCTTAGAGATGTCTGGCTTAAGGTACGACCATTCTATCTCTAACCCAAGTTTACCGGAGAACAATATATACATCCCATAGACGGCTGCTATACCTCTCGTCGAGACCGTGGCGATGGCAGCCCCTCTTATACCCAGCATCGGGATGGGACCTAAGCCGAATATCAGTATCGGGTCTATGATCATGTTCAAAATAACGGATATGGCCGTGATCTTCATCGGGGTAATCGTGTCCCCCCAACCCCTCAAAATAAAAGAAAATGCGAAGAATAAGAACATGAAAGGTAGCCCAAGAAAAACGATCTGAAGATACATCGTCCCATAATGAGCCAATTGGTCTGCAGACTGGCCCGTACCGGTTAGGATGTCAAGAAAATAAGGTGTGATAAAATACCCAACTATACCCATGATGACCGAGAACACTATAGCGACGACGTATAGCTGCCCCGCATCTCTAGAAGCTTCTTCGTAATTACCCGAACCCGTATGCTGAGATACCAAAGCCAAAGCCGCAACTCCGAAACCTATACCGATGGACATCATCATGAACACGAAGGTCCATGCCTGCCCAACAGCAGCTACGGACAACTTCGCTACTTCTTTATCGGGGATATGCCCTAACCAGAAAGTATCTACTAGGTTATAGAGTGTTCTCAGAAATGTAGCTACCATCATGGGCCAACCGAGCTTGAATAGTACCGTTATTATATCTCCCTTTAAGATCTCATCTTTCTCGGGAGTTCCCATCTTCCTTTTGATCGTCGTATATGTATCGCTCAGGAAATCTACACTTTCTGAGATATCCATTAATGTATAAAAAAATATAAAGGTATTAAAACCTTTGCATGTCTATGCAAGTGTAATTTATTCGACCATTATCTCTTCCATCTTTTCCTCGATTATCTCTGACAATTTAGATTTGATCTCCTTCTTCAACTTTGGAGGGATAAGTTCCATACCTAAATCTGCACTGGACTTGGCCAACATGCCGTAGGCGAAGGCTTCTTTAGCTTTAGCTTCCATAAGCATCTCTACAGATTCTTTGAATTGTTTTTTCAATTCTTCGTTCTCATCTAACCGTTCGCGGATATACTTCTTGATCTCATCCTTTATCATCTCTTCGATAACATCGACCATCAAGTTTTCAGTATTCAAAAGGTCTTGTGAGGTTTTTTGTATCCTCGAGATGGTGTTCTCTATTTCGGGCACGTAATCACCGTTGATTGATTGAACAGGTGATATTTGGATTTATTGGAGTTATTTATCTGGTATCTATGATACATCAAGACCTAAATATATCCTGTTCATTATCAACTTCGATATCATGCTGGTTACTCTTGTCCAGAAGAAGCACATTTTGGGAGATAAAACATCTAACCTAAGAATGATAGAAGAAACGTTAGAAGATGTGAACACGGACCTCCTCGTCTTCCCAGAGATGTTTCTCACCGGTTATCAGTTGGGAGACCAGGTATGGGGTGATGCGGAAATCGTCCCGGGCGAATCCTCAGGTAAGATATCTGAGATGGCATCCGAACATGATACCACGATGATCTGTGGCATGCCCGAACGATCCGAACCCGGAGTAGGGCGGCTGTATAACTCAGCATTGATAGCCACACCTGACGGAAGGGTCGATTCTTACAGAAAATCCTATCTGCCGAATTTCGCTTTATTCAATGATAAAAGATATTTCGTTTCAGACTCAGAAGTTCCCATATTCGATACCCCCTTAGGTAAAATTGGTATCGTTATCTGCTACGATCTCTTCCTTCCAGAATTAACGAAGAAGATGGCCATGAAGGGAGCAGAGATCTTGGTGTGCATATCCGCGTCTCCGTCCGTGACAAGAAGATTCTTCGAGAAGGTCATGGTTACCAGAGCCATCGAGAATACCTGTTTCATGCTCTATGCCAACCTGGTCGGTAGAGAGGATAACGTTATGTTCTGGGGTGGGGATACTATCATCTCGCCGAAGGGTGATATCCTAGCCAAAGGACCATACTTCGAAGAGGATAATGTGACTTACGACATCGATAAAAAGGACCTACTTTCAGCAAGGAGAGGAAGACCCGTTTTGGACGATACCAGAACAGAAATGTTCAAACTAAAAGACTGAGAGCGATGTATATGGTGATCGCAAATATTATCCATCTGACAGAGTCAGTTACAGATACCTTTGATATTATTCCATCCATATATGATAAGTCCAATTTGCTTATCTTATAAGAAAGTAAAATACCGACACCAGAGGATAACAGTATGAGTGCTCCTTCCATAGTAAATAATACATCTAAAAGGGAAGGGACGATAAAACCTGATACATCTACCCCAGTTATGTAATAAGTTGATGGGACTAGTATGTTCTCCATCCAGATAGACGATGTCACTCCTATGAAAACGCACAACCCCGCCAATACTACCAGGGGCACCAGTATACTCTCGTTCAACCTCTTGTTTTTTTTATTTTTATCGTTTTCAACATGATCTTCACCTGACAACTTCGAGGACCTGGAGGAAGTAAAAACTCTGACTATAGATGCAGCTGTCAGAGCTTGGACAATTAGGATGGTGATAAAGATGAATGGATTCGCTCTGCTTTCAGACAAGATCAAACTCTTAGAATAGAATCCGTTGAACGGTGGAATGCCTATGATCGAAAGAACACCGATTATAAAAGCCATGGATGTCAGGTTATTCGATTTCATCACATCCAACCTTCTTATATCTCTTTCACCGTGCAGATAAACCAATGCACCCATAGAAAGAAATAGCAAAGTTTTGAAAAGTGAATGGTTCACGATGTGCATCAGAGCAGAGGCCACGCTCATGGTTGTCCAGAATGATATCGCGATAGTGATCAGCCCCATCTGACTGATAGTCAACCACGCCAATATTTTCTTTATATCGTAATATTTCAAACTCATGAATGCTCCAAAGAAGGCTGTCAATGAAGCGATGAAAAGTAAAGAACCACGTATAAACGGCGTTGTAAAACCTATAGAAAATAGTTTGAATATAATGTATGCTCCTGTCTTAACGGTCACACCCGCAAGAACTGCTGTCATCGGCGTAGGGGCTGAAACGTGGGCGTCGGGTAACCACGTGTGGAAAGGTATCAACCCTGCTTTAATACCGACCGCAACCAGGAAGAAAAGGAATATCACGTCCCTCGTTCCAGTTGATAAGGAAATGACCGATCCAGATAGAGCTTTGAAGTCTAAAAAACCTGTGTAAAAGTACAGTAATCCTATGCCTACCAAGAAGAAAAATGAAGCTATACTGCCGATAACTAGATAATTAAAACTGGCCCGAATAGCGTTTTTATCACCGGTGTATGTAAGAAGAACATAAGAAGTCAAAACGGTGAGTTCGAAAAAGATGTATCTGTTGATTATATCTCCAGTCAAGAACACCCCGTAAAGACCGGTCGTCATGAATAAAAATAGGAAATAATACTTGTCCCCTTTGGGTAATAGAGATTTTACTTCTAGCGAATAAACGAAGGACGATAAAGTGACCGCCCCTACGATGAAAGCCATGACGGCAGAGAAACTATCCAGGACTAGTGTTATCCCATATGGCCTAGACCATCCTCCCAGCTCATAGATTATCGGTTCTTCTAGATAGGCTGAAGCGAAAGTAAAAAGCAGTATCACCGGTAGAGCCAATGATATCAGGGTGATAGTATCTTTAACATGGTCGTCAACATCGAACTTCGATAATATCTCGAGTATCAAGGCACCAGCGAGAGGAGTTATCACCATGAGAACCGGTGCGTGCTCGATCGTTTCAATCCCCTCCTCTTTCTATGAATTCTTTAACGTCCAATGTTGAATATTCTTTAAAGAGATGTAGAACTAGTGCAAGCCCTAAAGCGGTCGTCGCTAAGTTGATAACTATAGAAGTCAACATGAAAGAATGAGGAACTGGATCGACGGTTGCAGCTTCATCTATCAATATCGGAACTCCACCCCCGGGTATGAAACCTATGGATACGAAAAGTAGAACGACACCGCTCCCCATCACAGTAAGAGACATGACCAGTTTTACCGCGTTCCTGTTGTTCGTAAGACCATAAAGTCCGATCAAGATCGTTATCAGACCGATGTTGAGCCCGTTCAGTATCTCACTCAGTATCTTTCCACCCCCAAACCGAAGAAATATATGAAAAGTGCTACCAGTCCTGCGAAAACCTTCAACGATATAACGATATCTAATAGTAATGTCATCGTTCTTGTGCCAGGGAAAAGATTGGTGAAAAACGCTCCACCGATAACGATACCCATCAGACCGACTATCAAAAATACGAAGGCACCGAAGGTATCGAACCAAGCGATATTCTTTGAAAGACGCTTGACCTCTTTTCTACCATGGGTTACAAGAACCAATATCACACCTGATGCCAGTAATACCCCACCTTGAAAACCACCTCCGGGAGAATTCGCTCCGAATAAAGTCACATAAGCCCCGTATATCAAGATAAAAGGTGCTAGGGCTCTTCCAGAAGTTTTAACGATCACTGAAGTCAAGCTTTTTCACCTCCCCTCTCACCGTCACTGCCCAAACGTTTGCTGAGTATGATAACCCCCGCTATCGCGATGTATAAAACCATCACCTCTCCGAAGGTGTCGTACGCTCTGAAGTCCAATATGATAGCTTCTACCAGATTTGTAGCGCCTGTGGAATCCGCATTCTCCCTGTAAAAATCATTCAATGAAGAGTGTTCTTTATCGCTGTAATCCATCTGAAGGGTGAATATCAAGAGCGAGACAAATAAAACTATGGAGATAAACGTGGCTATCTTTTTGTAAATTTCAGTCTTCATAACCAAGCACCTCCAATTTTTTTATGACTGCCAGGAACAAGACCAAACTCGCCGCACTACTCACAACGGCATAGGTCAGAGCTACATCTGGTGCCCTCAATAGATATATCAGTATTATCAAGAACAAGGAAGATAAAGAGAGGAATATCAATGCCATTATGATATCGTCCTCTAAAACCACCAGTATACACGCCCCTAAGAAGAGCACCAGGAACAGTTCAGTCACCATCTTGGCTCGACCCCCTATTTTTTTTCGCTCTCTTATCGTGCTTATCTGACCGATAATCTATGAACGGTACTTCAGCAGCAAAACCACCTTTGATATAAGCGGCCCTTGCTAACGCGTGGGACAATATCGGACCGGTTATCACGATAAGTGAGATCACCACGATTATCTTTCCAGACACCGTCTCAAGGCCCGTTCTCAGTATAACACCTATGAGAGTAGTTATAGCACCCCCCGTACTGGCTTTTGCACTGGAATGTAGACGCATGAAAACATCATCGAATCGAAGTATGCCTAGAGAGGCTGAGAACATCATGACTATCCCTAAAACCATCAGGAACAAAGAAATGATATCGATGATCACTTGAATTCGCCCCCTTCTAGGTACTTGGCAAAGGTTATCGTTCCTACGAAATTCAGCATGACGAATGATATGGCTATATCGAGATAAAGTCCGAGGCCGGTGTCTATACTCGTTATTATCAAGATTATGGTGACTATCACGCTGACCAGGTTCAGAGATATCAGCCTGTCGTATACCGTGGGACCTACGAACAGCCTATATGAACCGAACAGGGTCACGAACACCAGGATCGTAGATATCATGGAAAGGACGCTCATTTGAAAAGCCCCCTGATCTTACCGTCCCACTTTTCGATGTTCTCGGTCATGTTTTCGACGAGATCTTCTGATTTTAGATATGAATAGTGAACTAGCAAGTAAAATCCGTCCTCTTTTTCTTCCACATCTAGGACTATCGTTCCGGGTATGAGGGTTATCAACAGAGATATGAGAGTAACTTCTGATTCTGATGTCAGACTGACTTTTACTCTAACTAATCTCGGTTGGATATCTAGAGAAAGCGATTGGTAAACAAGAACAGCATTAGCCACAACAAGTTTCAAGATCACGTCGATTATCAATGCGATAACATTTTTCAAAGACGACATGTAATCCGCGAGCGATTCTTTCTCCTTTTTCTCTCCCTTTATAACGAACTCGTGAGCCGTCAATGTTACAGCGCTCGCAGCTATCACGCCAGTGAAAAGTGCGAACAAAGATATCTCCTGAGCATTGACTATTTCGAACAGTATACCTGTTATCAGCAGCCAAAAAAATATCAGAAGTAGGTCCATGAGTGCGTAATGCCGTTTGTAGGCTTCGCTATCTTTATTTCGGCATCCCATCCGTGCCTAACTCCTTCTAGCTCTATATTTTTGTCTGACGATATGTCTTACAAAGGTACATCTACATTTTACTATAAAAGAGTAGTCCTTATATCCACTCTTTACACCGTGAATATCCTATCTTCATGTAAAATGATGAGTTAAAAAGATCATATCATCTGTCCGACTAACTCCAATAGAAACCTGGCTTTATCATTTTCAGGGTCAATATTCAGTATTTTTTTCAGTAATTTTTTAGATCCTTCGAACCTCTCCATGGTGAAAAGCGTATATGCTTTATTATACATGGCATCCTCATTTCTGGGATATCCAGTAAGTGTTGAATCGTAGTATTTTAATGCCTTATCGTATTCCTCTAAATAGAAAAAGGCGTTACCGATCTTGGTACTTGTGTCAGACCTTTTCAATATATTAGTAACAATATCGCCGGGAATAACTCTACTCTTGAAATATCCATCAGCGGCCCTGATCAATTCTTTTTCCTTCTCATTCAAGGAGACTTCTTTAGATACATTCAAAGAAAGAGGTACATCCATAACTTCCACGGAAGAAGAGACTGCAGATCGTATCTCTTCCACTTCGTGATCTGTTAATAGAGCTGATCGCAGGGTCATGATGGCTTTCGATATCTGGATGTTCTTTTTGTCCGATGTACCTTCGATGTGTCCATTTTCAGATTCTTCTATATCATAACTGCCGAGGATATAGCCACACATCCTGCAAACGCCGTCCTTGATCTCTCCTCCACAAAGCGGGCATTCATCCATCATTTTTCTGATTTAAAATGGTTTTTTTATAATTTTAGGTCTTTTATCACCTAAAAACCTCATCTCACTGAGGAAAAGATTTTAAATGGGAAATCAATATCGGTCACGATTGACATGCTAGAAGAAGTATCGGAGATGATTGGTCTTCAAGTTTATACGAAGAAAGGAATGTTTTTGGGGACTGTGAACAATGTAGTGATGGATATGGAGGAAGGAGAACTCTACGGTCTTTTCGTAGGTGACACGAACCCTCTCCTGGTCGAAGATTCCAAAAGCGTGAATGTACCATACAGGTGGGTTAGTTCGGTCGGAGATATAGTTCTTCTTCGCTACTTTCCCAAGAGAGTATCTATCTCTAAAGGTAGCAAAGAGAGCGAAGAATAATTGACGAGGGATTGACCTGTACCCAGAAGTTCCCGATTCCTGTTACATCGCGGAAGATTCCACGATAGTAGGCTGTGTTTTCTTAGGTGAAGGCGTCAGCGTTTGGCACCACGCGACCATAAGGGGAGACCAAAACAAGATAGTTATCGAAGAAGGTTCCAATATCCAGGATTCCGCTACTGTTCATGTGGATGAGGAACACGATACACATATCTGTAAAGATGTTACCGTTGGCCACGGAGCAGTTGTTCACGGTTGCTATGTGGGGCCGGAAACTATCATAGGTATGAACGCTACCGTTCTAAGCGGGGCTAAGGTCGGAAAAGGTTGTATCATCGGAGCGAACGCACTAGTTCCTTCAGGTAAAGAGATCCCTGATTATAGCGTGGCAGTTGGTGTTCCAGTGAACATAATAAAGAAAGGCGATAAAAGTTTAGTAGAGTCCACGAGACAGAACGCAGAGCATTACCACGATCTCAGAGATCAGCATAAAGCTGGTGATTTCGACCACTACTGAATACCGATTTCTATACTTTCTTTACTTGTTCTTCTTTGATTATTTCACCCATATTGTCTGCTGTCGTATCAAGCATGATGTAATCACCGATATTTTCCACGTGTTCCATAGATATACCCAATTTAGTTTTGCTCAGAAGTGATTTTTTCATGTCCAGCAATTCTAGAGTATCTTTCTTTATCGTGACGATCATAGTCGGGATACCCCAATTTTCCTCGTCCAATATCAAACCCTCTACTTTGCCGACATCCTTACCGTTCGTATCGGATATATTGTAATCAATCAGTTCGGAAGCCGCTCTCCATTCTGTGTCATCCTCAATATACTTATATAAATCGTCCAATTTTTTATTGAGTAAAACATTATCAGATATAGACTTGATATGTTCTTTGGAAATATCACCCATGAGTGAAGATAAGATCGGTTTATCCAAACCCAGGTCTTCTGCCATCTTTTTATCTAATCTAAGACTCAGACCCGTGATATTTAAATCCCTTTCCAGTTTTACATCACTCACGATCCCCAGCTCAACTCCATCAGATGTTAATACACCCTTTTTCTTCAGATCTTTTAAAGATATCATTATCTCACCTTTTTATTCTATACAATCCGACCAATAAAGTTTTTTTGGAAGATATTATCTCTAAAAATATTAAGTAGTGCGTCTCCTTATACAAAATTACGGGGATAAATTGAAAGGAAAATATAAAAGCAGACTAAAAGGCAAAGTGGCCGTGGTGACCGGAGCCAGCAAAGGTATAGGTAAAGCAGTTTCTTTAGCTCTAGCTGAAAATGGGGTGAAAGTCGCGCTTTCCTCCAGATATGAATACGATTTGAAAAGGGTATCAGATATCATAGATGATGAATACGGTACTGAAAACATCACTATTCCAACCGATGTGAAGGAAGAGTCACAGGTCAAAAACTTGATGAAGAAAACTCTAGACAATTTTAACAAACTGGATATCCTTGTGAATAATGCAGGTATAATAAGATACGGCGATATCGAGAACTATCCCACGGAAGACTACAGGGCGGTCATGGGGACCAATGTAGACGGGATGTTCTTTTGTACGAGGGAAGCACTTCCTCATCTTAAAGAAACGAAGGGAAATCTAGTATTCATAGGTAGTTTCGATTCTTCTGTGCCTAGGTCTTTCAACCCTATCTACGCCGCCAGTAAATGGTGGACCAAGGGATTCGCTCACAGTATAGAGTCTATAGTCGGTAAAGAAGGGGTGGGTGTCACCTTGATAAATCCTTCTGAAGTTCGAACGGATATCCAGGATGAAGAAGGAAAGGCTTACAAGAAAAGGTTCTCTTCTGACGAGATATTGGATCCTGAGGAGATAGCTAGAGCGGTTGTATTCGCACTGAGCCAATCCGAAACTACAACTATCAACGAGATGAACATCTTTAGAAAAGATAAACTAGGAGACTTCTTCTGACCAGATATCATATTAGATTTATCGATATTAATCCCAAACCATATAATAAAATAAGAAGCAAGGGTTGATGGATCAGATATATCAGCAATGAATGTTTTCCTAGAAACGCTAATTGTTT
>JBNJFO010000007.1:19980-20595 GCA_051746905.1 Thermoplasmatota archaeon | reverse complement strand
TGACCACCTCCCCTTCTTCGCCCCTGACCGGCCTTATCGAAAAATCCACCTCTATTTTTTTACCCTCATCGCCACGGTGATATGCTTTGAACCGAATGATCTCTCCTTCTCTTGCTTTTACGATACTTTCTTTCAGTTTATCCTTTGAATCCCCCGAATGGGTCCACCATGGAGTTTCCCAAAAATATTTGCCTTTCAATTCGTCCATGGATGAGGAGACAAAATCCAAGGAAGCTTCATTTGCTCTGATCAATCTTCCGTCTAGATCGAGCACACCTATGTACGTTTCTGGATCATTGAAGATAGATTTGAACAGCATCTCGGTGTCCTTCAGTTTTTCTTCTTTCTTTTTTACCTCGGTGATATCTATCTCCTGGTGAACGATCTTTTCTATCTCACCGTCGTCATTCATCATGGGGTTAGTTCGGGCAAGAAAATACTTGTCCAGCTCTTCTGAATAAAATTCGAGTTCTTCTGTCTTTTTAGTCTCGAGTGACCTTTCCAAAGGACAGTTCTCAATAGGAGAGTCTTGATTATGAGCAATTGTGTGGCAATATTCACCCAATAACTTTTTATCCTCAACACCGAAGAACTCGTCAGTTGCTTTATTCGTCC